>NZ_JAVJTO010000100.1:0-33893 GCF_040220235.1 Coleofasciculus sp. B1-GNL1-01 | reverse complement strand
AAACTCTTAAGTAGCAAAGGCTCCAACAGAATCAAAAGCTTGTTTTATTAGAATTGCTTTTTTTAATCTCCATGATTCTTGCGTAGCAAGGATTATGGAGATTATTTTTTAGTAATTTATCATAGCTAGTCTGAAAGAGCCTTTTTCTTTCGCCATTTTGCCACAGTTTGTTTAACCGCTTCTATTTCCTCAAAATCCACCTGCATCACAGCCGTCTCAAATTCCACACCCAACGCGGTGCTAACTTCCAGGATTTCTACAAAACTGGCACATTGATAATCGGTATCTTCATACTGCTGAACTCGTTGCTGCTCAATTCCTAACAAATCAGCTAGTTCGCCTTGGCTCATTTTTGCTGCTATCCTAGCTTGAATCAAAGCATCAGGCAGCTTGTTTAAACTCTCAACTTTTATTTGAATCGGCTGGCTCTTGTCGCAATTAATTAGCCTTTCATATTCAGTAATTTCGGCTTGTAAAGCCATGAGATGAGATTGTTTTACATCACGAGAAAGCTGCCAACCATCAGGATCTTTCTTCTTGAGTGCTTCATCTTGATCTAACGTCTTGATGGAATATTCAAATTTTCTAGCACATTCTTGGCTGTATTCATACTGCTTTTCATTTTTAATCATGGTTCCCACCTCAATAAATCTATGGCAATAATTCCTTTTGGATTGAACTGTCTATCTCGCTGAAAAAATTCTATAGAAACTAACCCGTAATCTCCTACAGATTGATCGGAACGAAAAAGTTCACCTTTATACGTTAATTTCTGGGCGCTACGATCTAAATGATTTAGTAATCTAGGGGCATTTTTGCGGAGATAATCGTAATCCATATCTTCCGGCTCCCAACAGGCATCAAAATCACCCGGGTTTGGTTTACTGGTGACAAAACTACCATCAATATAAATAGTTCGACAACCTGCGGCTTTTAATTGGGTCATTGCCAGTTCCAAACCATCTATCATGTTCTGTCTCTTCAAGGTTGTACTAAATCTCTGCTGAAACTCTTCTCACTCGCAAAAATGAACTCCTGGTGGTAGATTGCCGTTTTTATCGAATTCTGGAATCACTTCCTCACACCTGTGTCACCAATCGATTGTCTGGCTATTAAGTGTATCACAATTATTCTTTATGACGTTTTAGTTACCATATTCATATTTTTATTTCGCCATTTTTCTACACTTTGTTTAACCGCTTCTATTTCCGCAAAATCTACCTGCATCACAGCCGTCTCAAATTCCACACCCAACGCGGTGCTAACTTCCAGGATTTCTACAAAACTGGCACATTGATAATCGGTGTCCTCATATTGCTTAACTCGTTGCTGCTCAATTCCCAGCAAATCAGCCAGTTCTTCTTGGCTCATTTTGGCAGCTATTCTGGCTTTGATTAAAGCATCGGGCAGCTTATTCAAACTCTCAACTTTTATTTGAATCGGCTGGCTATTGTCACAATTAATCAGTCTTTCATATTCAGCAATTTCTTCTTTTAACTCGTTAACTTGACTTTGATAGGAGTCTCTATGAAGCTGCCAGCGTACTGGTTCAGCTTTCAAGTTATCATTACTATCCAATTCGGCGACAGACTGTTCAAAGCGCCGCAACCAATCTAAGGATTGCTGATATTGTTGATCATTTTTTATCATTAGGGTGTCCACCTCTGTAACTCTATAGACAGAATTCCTTTGCGCGTATTCGTTCTGGTGTCAAATTGAAAAAAATCTAAATAGACTGTTCCAGCATCATTAGCTGGGTAATTAGCGGGAAATATTTCACCTTTATACTTACTTTTTTGTTCAGCACGTCGCAAGGCAAAATTATATAAAGTAGGCGCAATGAATTTCAGGTAATCTATATCAACCCCATCATCCTCCCAACAGGCAGTCTGGAACATTAATCCTATGAGGTTATAACTTGTTGAATTGGAATCTCGATCCAAAATTCAGTCCCTTTGCCCGGTGTAGAGGTACAGTTGAGAACACCATGATGATGTTCGACGACAATTTGATAACAAATCGTTAATCCTAAACCCACCCCTTGTCCAACCGCTTTGGTGGAAAAGAACGGATCAAATAGCCGTGCTTTTACCTCATCTGTAATTCCCTGTCCATTATCAGCAATTTGAATCACAATTCGGGGACAATTCATTACGGATAGTTTCTTGTCCTCATTCTGAATATCTAGCTGCGAGTCGGGCTGGTGTGAGGAATCTGGAGAGCTTTCTAATAACTCCGTGCGAATAGCAATAATCGGTGCAGGATAATCAGGATTATCTTTAAAAGACTGCTCCAAAACATCGATCGCGTTGTTGAGAATATTCAGAAATACCTGGTTTAGCTGTCCAGGATAACATTCTACCTGGGGCAAATCCCCATACTCGGTCAGCACTTTAATCTCTGGCTGGTTCCCTTTGGGTTTGAGGCGATGTTGTAACATCAGTAAAGTACTCTCAATTCCCTGATTTAAGTCAGCCTGTTTCATCTCGGCTTCATCCAGGCGGGAGAAGTTGCGTAAGCTGAGGACAATAGAACTAATCCGATCCGTTCCCCGTTGCATAGAACGCAGCAGTTTGGGTAAGTCATCAGCGATAAAGTCCACATCAATGAGTTCCTCTTGCTCGGCAATAGCCGCCGCCGGATTGGGATAATGCTCTTGATAAAGGCGTACCAGATTTAAGAGGTCATAAAAATAGGCACTGGCGTAGGTCAAGTTATTGTGAATAAAATTAACTGGATTATTCAGTTCATGTGCCACACCTGCCACTAATTGTCCTAAACTGGACATTTTTTCACTCTGCACCAGTTTGGCTTGGGTGGCTTGAAGCTGGTTTAGGGTTTGTTCAAGTTCTTGGGTTTGGGCTTGGGCAATCTCAGCGCTTTCACGGGCTTGGGTGTAGAGGGAGGCTTGATCGAGTGCGATCGTCAGTTGAGCGACAACCGCTTGCAATAGTTCCACCTCACTATTATCCCAGGGACGTTGTTCTGTCCCGTGAATACAACTAATCGCGCCAATGTCTCCCGCCCGGGTTTTAATCGGTAGGGACAAGATTGAGGTATATCCCTGTCGGGTTAAAAACTGTTTTAGGATCGGGTCATCACAAGTTTCCACATCATCAACCTGAACAATTTCTCGCTGGAGAATCCGCTGGGCAAGGGGGGCAATTTGCTCGGTTGAATGTTGACCGATAGAGCTGGATAAATTAGGTGTTCTGGCTTCTTTGACGACATCCCAATGGGGGGGTTGTGTTTTGAGTCGATACCAGAGAAATTGACAGCGATCGATTTTGAGTAGGGTGCGAATCGATTCTACTGCTGTTTCCAGGATAGTATGAAGTTCTAGAGAGTTGCGAATTTGATTGGCAAGCCCAAAAAGCAGAGATTCGCGACGGCTGAGTAGTTCTGAACGCGCCCAATATTGGTCAATGGCAACGGCAATGGCATTGGCAACCCAGCTAAAGGTACGCCGAGATTCTGAGTTAAGGGATTGATTCCCCAATAACATCATGCCACTCATCAGCCGATCTTCTACCACCGCCGCCAGTGCAGAAATCCGGCTGTGGCTGGGTGGAGCGGGGGTTGTCGGCATCGCCGGGGTATGGGTTAATCGGGAAAGGCGGGACCCTAAGCCCAAGGGTTTAAATGGGTTTGCCTGTTTTGCCACGGCTAAGGGGTTCATCTTCAAGGCGTGAGGTGTGGCTTTGTGGCGTGATTCTGCGGCGGGCTGGGGTTGACTAATCTCCCGCGAGACAACGACAAGTTCGGTTACTTGATTGGTTTGAGGATGGCATATAGGATTGATCGTGCTTTCTAGCCACCGATAATCGCCGCTTTGATGACGGATACGGTAGCGAATTGGCTGCTGATGTTGGCAATCCGTTGGGTTGGAGTAGATCTGTTTAATCGCGGTGACATCTTGAGGATGCACCAACTCGTCAATGGAATGTCCCACCAACTGATCAGATTCGTATCCTAAGAGGGTACGACAAGCGGGTGAAGCATATAAATAGACCCCATCTGTCCGATGTTGAGAAATCAGATCGGGAGACTTCTCAACCAGTAATCGGTAACGGCTTTCTCCCTGATTCAACTCCTGCATTGCCTGTTGCTGATGCCATTGTTCCAGTCGCAGGGCAATTAAATTCGCGATCGCGCTGGCAAAGGTTTTGTCTTGAGGCGTCCACTCCCTCGGACTGGATACGCTTTGTTCGTAGCTGAGAATACCGATTATTTTTTCATTTTGCCAGATCGGTACATCCAATCGCCCCAGCAATAGGGGACTGGTAAGACAACAACACGTCTTCGGTAATACAGGTGGACTGATATCTTTTCCCTGGTTTTGTCCTGGGGTTTTGTCCCAGCCATGATAGTGTTTACCATTCTCATACCGTTCCACACAATTAAGCTGAGAAGCTGCATCGTTGTACAACCATACGCTGACTCGCTCAACGTCTAATGCATCGGCGGCGGCTTTTGTCAAGTCACAAATTACGGTGGTCAAATCTCCGGCGTTGAGTCTCTGAGATTGAGTCAACTCGAATAACACCATCGTTTGGTTTTGCCAACGTTTGGTGTTGTTAATTTGAGCATCGTTTGCCAATTCCTTTGAACCCCTACTCTGCTTTCTAGTTGCAATCACTTAATCTATTTGTATTAGCAGCAGCATCCTGAGTAATAATTTGGTTGATCTGGGAGTTGAGTTCGGTGAGATAGCAACGTTCCCTCAAAAGATTACCCACATATCGCATAGATGTTCTCTCTCCCCTTCCGGGTGGAAGCGGCGACTTTCGAGCGTTAGTCACTCAGCCGCTATTCCCTAAACCCTGTTTTTGATTTCTTCCCACTACTCGGTCGAGATTACAGAAATTTACAACTCTCTTAATACATAACCCTAACCTAAAACGCTAGCAACGTCAGCTTTTGTGTAAGTAACTTTTTTATACCTGTCATATAAATTAATTAAATCTCCCAGGATCGTGAGTGATTTACTCAGACTCTCCTCTGGGAGATTGCTCTCACTACAGCCAACGTATTACGAAGATTTTATTTTGTATTACAAATAGTGTTGTATGAGATATTTGAATGAGAGAGTCGAGGGACACATAAGCGTCTGAGTATGAATAGTAGATGCACCCTGTTTACCCAACCTCTGTTAACCATCTCTCAACCAGGGTCAGAACCTGTAGCTAACAGAGGCTTTCTGTAACAACGGCGATTTGAGAAAATCTTTTGATGCCGCTGTAATACAGTTGGGTCATACAAACCATCATACACAGTTGGAAACGTAAATATGGGTATAAGTTTACGTTTGTTAATATTACGTTGTATTACGCAAACTTTCTCAGTCTGGCACAAGTTATTGCAGCTTCTTTTCGGGAAGCGAGTATGACGAATAACATCAAAGGTATTTCTGTAAGAAGAGGCTTAACTTCTGCTTCGTCGCCTCTGGCGCTTTGTCGAGTGGGGTCAAAATCGCGTACTTTAACGCTGAGTGTGCCTCGGATGGGGGGGGATTTTGGGCAAGACGCCGCACGGTTTCTTGAATCACCTGTTGAGCATTCGTCGCATTGCGCCGTAAATTGCCAATCACCATTTCTACGGTTACGCTGTCATGATCAGGATGCCAGCAATCATAATCGGTGACTAGGGCTAAGGTGGCGTAGGCGATTTCGGCTTCTCGCGCTAGTTTTGCCTCGGGTAAATTCGTCATTCCAACCACCGTTGCACCCCAACTCCGGTAGAGATGGGATTCAGCTTGAGTGGAAAAGGCGGGTCCTTCCATACAGATGTATGTGCCACCGCGATGCAGGGTGACATCAGTTAACTGTAAGCTAGCCACCGCATCAGCTAAAACCCCGGCGAGTTGATGACATACGGGTTCAGCAAAGCCAATATGTGCCACAATCCCCTCACCGAAAAAGGTAGATACACGATTTTTGGTGCGGTCAATAAATTGATTGGGTATGACCATATCTAAAGGTTTGGCTTCTTCCTGGAGGGAGCCCACGGCTGAGGCGGAAATCAGATACTTAACACCCAACTGTTTCATCGCGTGGATATTGGCGCGGAAGGGTAATTCAGTGGGCATGAGATGATGGTTACGACCATGACGGGCAAGAAAGGCAACGGTCGTTCCTTCTAGAGTACCCACAATTAAATCATCAGACGGCTTGCCAAAGGGGGTATCCACTTGCACCTCTTGCACATCTTTGAGGGCATCCATTTGGTAAAGTCCGCTACCGCCAATAATACCAATCGTTGCCTGTACCATTCTGCCTACCTTTTGCTGCGACAATGCCCAGATATTGTATCGGGAAATGGGTCGCGATCGCTCTAATTTGAGTTATTCCCTGATTTTGCCAGATGCGGTGAAAATTAGGCTACCCTTTTACCTAATCCCGCCGCCCATTTCCCGTTGCACCCGCTATGAGTAACCGCCACTGGCTAAAGATTACCGAATACCTTTTCCTCGCTGGTTCAGGATTGGGAACGGTTATCGCCGCCGCTACTCAGCAGGCGGTTTACGCCGCCGCACCGATTACGATTACTCTGGGATTGAATCTAGCTAATCGAGGGCGATTTGATCAGAAGACTCATCAACAGACAGAAACAGCGATCGCACTCCTCCAGCAACGAGTTACTAACTTAGAATCTCTCCCATCCCAGATTGCAGAATTACAGAGTGTGATCGCACAACTCCAACAACAAGTTACTAACTTAGACTCTCTCCCATCCCAGATTACGGAATTACAGAGTGCGATCGCACAATTCCCAACCCTAGAACCCAATTCTCCCACGATTGAGCCTGCTGTAGAAATTCAACCGCTTTTACCAGACACCATTCCCCGATGGCAATGTGTCAACACCCTAACCGGAAATTTAGCGCCAATTACCACGCTTACACTTCATCCAGACGGGCAGATTATCGCCACTAACACGATTAACAATACAATCCAATTGTGGGATATTCAAACTGAACAAAAACACCTCATCCTTAAAGGACATTCCCAGCCAGTTTTATCCATCGCCTTTAATCCTCACGCACAAACCTTAGCCAGTGGTAGTGCGGATCATACGATTAAGCTGTGGGATACTCGTACTGGACAGCAAAAACGCAGTCTAAAGGGCTATTTTTACTATTTTCTCGCCGTCGCCTTTAGTCCCGATGGTTTAACCTTGGCAAGTGGGAGTGCTGACTGTACTGTTAAACTTTGGGATGCTAATACGTTAGCCCAAAAACGCATTTTTAAAGGACATGGGGACAAAGTTCATACAGTAGCCTTTAGTCCCGATGGACAAATCCTAGCGAGTGGGAGTCGGGATGGCATGATTAAACTCTGGGATGTGCGTTCCTCTGTTCGCAACGATACGATCACACTCAACGGACATCAAAGGGGAATTTATGCGGTCATATTTAGCCCCGATGGACAATGGCTGGCGAGTGGAAGTGCAGACTGGACGATTAAATTATGGGACATGAGAACTGGACAGGAAAGATATACATTAAAGGGACATACTGATGAGGTGCGCTGTCTTGCCTTTAGTCGGGATGGGAAAACCTTAGTCAGTGGAAGTTGTGACCAAACCCTGAAACTCTGGAATCTGGAGGATGGGGAGTTAATTGACACTTTATCTGACCATGCGGGTGCAGTAACATCCGTGGTTTTCAGTCCCGATGGACAGCGATTGATTAGTGGGAGTAGCGACAAGACCATTAAGATCTGGCGTAGGCTTGAAGAGTGCGATCGCGCCTAAACTCCAGTCCAGTCAACCTTGCGCCGCGATCAAGATTCTATCTGTCAATAACTTGATAACATAATACAATGTTTTATAGTCCCCTCTTCTCTATAGCTAACCTCAAGAATTGTAAACTATTTTCTTTGATGTTACCCCTATTACTCGGTAATTCCATAAATAAAGTAGGTGCTATATATGACTTTTATCAACCCCAAAACAGACTTTGCTTTCAAAAAAATATTCGGCTCTACCGATAGTAAAGACATCCTGATTAGCTTTTTAAATGCGCTTCTATACGAAGGTAATCCAACCATCGAAGACTTAGAGATTATCGATCCGTATTTGCCGCCGAGTATTCCTGGTCTAAAAGACACATTTTTGGACGTTAAGGCGAAAATCACCGGAAACAAAATCGTTATCATTGAAATGCAAGTATTAAATGTCGTTGCTTTTGATAAACGAGTTGTCTTCAATGCGGCTAAAACCTTTGCGACTCAACTTAAATCGGGAGAAGGATACTCAAGACTGAATTCTGTCATTGCTTTAACGATTACAGATTTTCAGATGTTTCCCCAGCGAAATAAAGTTATTTCTCGATTTACTTTTGCCGATATGGAGGATTTATTCATATATCCGGAACATCCTTTAGAATTGATTTTTGTAGAGTTGCCGAATTTTCAGAAAGATTTAAATGAATTGGAAACATTAACCGATAAATGGATTTATTTCATGAAACAAACGAGCAACTTAGATAGTGTACCGGAAACAATGGATGAAGTTGCTGCTATTCAGAAAGCGTTTAGAATTGCTAATCAAGCGAACTTAAGTCTGGAAGAGTTGGAAACGCTAGAAAAGCAGCAGATGTTTCTAGAAGACCAACGTGGCGCTATTTTGAAAGGCATTGAACAAGGTTTAGAGCAAGGTTTAGAACAAGGTTTAGAGCAAGGTAAACAAGAAGGAGAAATTGGAATAATCTTACGTTTATTAGAACGTCGTATCGGAGCGATCGCGCCGGAACTGCAAACCCGCCTCCGTCAATTATCCTCTGGGCAACTAGAAGCCTTAGCCGATGCTGTCCTAACCTTCACTGATGTTAGCGATTTAACCGCTTGGTTACAAGATAATACCCAGAGTTAAACTGAGAAGAATAAGGGACGCGATCGCTGTCTCTGTCGCCAGTGCGTCGAAGGTTTACTATAGATACATACAGTACACTCGTGCATTCCTACGGCTTGGATTCAAATGACACATGACATAAACAAATGACATAAACAAATTATGAGCTACTGTCTCAACCCTAAATGCCTACAGCCTGAGAACCCCGATGGTAATCGATTTTGCCAAAGTTGTGGGTCAAATTTGCTATTGAGAGAGCGTTATCGGGGGCTTCGATTGATTGGACAGGGGGGATTTGGCAGAACGTTTTTAGCTGTGGATGAGGATAAACCGTCTAAGCCGCATTGTGTCATCAAACAATTTTATCCTCAAGCTCAAGGAACCGATACTGTCCAGAAAGCGGCGGAACTGTTTGAGCAAGAAGCGGTGCGTCTTGATGATTTAGGCTACCATCCCCAAATTCCAGAACTGTTTGCCCATTTTAATCGGGATAATCGCCAGTATTTGGTACAAGAATATATTCCGGGGTACGATTTAGCTCAAATGTTAATCGATCAAGGTGCTTTCACTGAACAGCAAATTCGAGACTTACTCAATAGTTTGTTGCTATTGCTAGATTTTATTCATAGTCATAATGTTATTCATCGGGATATTAAGCCAGCCAATGTGATTTGTCGTTCTTGCTCAAATTTCCGGGGAGCCAGAAAAGGACAACTGGTACTTGTGGATTTTGGTGCGGCTAAATTTGCTACGATTACCGCTCTCACTCGCAAAGGAACGATTATTGGTTCGGCTGGCTATGCGGCACCAGAACAGGCGTTAGGACAAGCGTTTTTTGCGAGTGATTTGTATAGTCTGGGTGTCACTTGTATTCATCTGTTGACTCGACGCCATCCCCTAGAACTTTATTGTGTGAATGAGGGGGATTGGGTGTGGCGAGATTATTTAACTACATCCCTGAGTCCGGAATTAGAGCAAATTCTCGATAAATTGTTGCAACGTCCCGTCCGGCGGCGCTATCAAAAAGCGCGAGATGTTTTACAGGACTTGAATCCTGATTCACTGACGACACGTCACCGCTATTTTGCTCAAGTTCAAAGGCTAACTATACCGAAAATTAATCAACTTATTACTCAGAAAAAAACGTGGAAATGCATTCATACGCTCATCGGTCATTCAAGTTCGGTTTGTTCAGTGGCAATTAGTCCCGATGAACAATGTATGGCGAGTGGAAGTTTTGATAAAACGGTTAAATTGTGGAATATTCAGACAGGGGAATTGTTGCATACGCTGATCAAACATATAAAACCTGTGTTGTCGGTGGCGTTTAGTCCTGACGGTCAAATTTTGGCGAGTGGTAGTGTGGATGACACGCTCGAATTATGGCAGTGGCAATCCGGTTTTGTAAGCTGTACGATCACGGATTATTTCGATGCGAGAGTGTCGATATGTTTGGCAATTAGTCCTGATGGGCAATTCCTGGCAAGTGGTAGCGATCGCCAAATCATTAAAGTCTGGCAAATTGATACGGGAAATTTACTCCACACCTTCCACTATTCACGCGGGATTAATTCAGTTACTTTTAGCCCCGATGGGCAATTTTTGGTGAGTGGGAGTAGTGATAACACGGTGCAGTTATGGTGTCTGGATAATGGTGAATTAGTCAATACTTTTACAGGTCATGAACGGGATGTCAATTCTGTGGCGATTAACCCCCAGGGAAAAATACTCGCCAGTGGTAGCAGCGATACGACGATTAAATTATGGCATTTAGGGAACGGTAAACTCTTGGCTACTCTCAGAGGACATGGGGATTGGGTGCGAACGGTAAGATTCAGTCATAATGGACGAATGCTGGTTAGTGGTAGTGCTGATGCCACAATTAAGGTGTGGGATTTGCATGGTGGTAAGGTGGCGGCGACGTTAGCGGGACATACCAGGGATGTGAATTCGATTGCATTGAGTCAAGATGGACAAATGATTATCAGTGGAAGTGGCGATGGCACAATTAAGATTTGGCGATATGGGCAATAGGGAACAGGGAACAGGGAATTAAAATTCATAATTCATCAGTTTTATGGATCAGCTTAATCAGTATTATGTAATTTTGGGACTGCAACCGGGTGCGTCTTTAGAAGAAGTTAAACAAGCTTATCGGGAATTAGCTAGACGTTGGCATCCGGATCGTTTTCCTGATGATCCGCAACGACAAGCTAAAGGACAAGAGAAACTTAAAAAAATAAATGAGGCTTACCAAAATCTGAAGTCATACACTCCGGTGTTACCTCAGCCAGAGGTTGACCAGGATGTGGATGCGACAACCTATTACCAGTGGGGAATGGAACTGGCAAAGGATTGTCAATATCAGCAAGCAATCGACTATTTTAGTAAAGCGATTTGGCTGGATGTGGATTTAGTTAAAGCCTATAAATATCGCGGACTGGCGTATTCTCAACTGGGCGAACACCGACAGGCGATCGCGGATTTTAATCAAGCCGCTAGTCTGTATTGGCAATACCAAGATTTGCGAGACTATCAAGATGTCCTTTTCTGCATTAGTAAGCTACAAAATGTAGTCTTGCAGCCACTCCAGCAGAACTGGCGCTGTGTTCATACTCTTAAAGGTCATACTTACTTTGTCTACGCTGTTGCGATTAGTCCAGATCGAGAAACAGTGGTTAGTGGTAGTACAGATGGAACCATTAAATTATGGGATGTGCAAACGGGAAAGGAACAGCAAACTCTCAAAGGACATGCAGGTAGGTTTGGCTATGTTCAATCCATTGCGATTAGTCCCGATGGGCAAATTTTGGTGAGTGGGGGGAATGATAAAACGATTAAACTTTGGCAACTTAGTACCGCAAAGGAACGACGAACCTTAACCGGACATTCAGGTTTATTTGCTGGAATTAAGTCGGTGACAATTAGTCCCGATGGTAAGTTAATTGCCAGTGGTAGCGATGATAAAACGATTAAACTTTGGTCTCTGATTAAAGGGCGAGAACTACGCACGTTTAAGGGTCATACTGCTGGAGTCAATGGGGTGGCAATTAGTCCAGATGGCAAGATTCTCGCCAGTGGGAGTAGCGATAAAACAATTAAGTTATGGCAGGTGGGAAAGGCGCGGGAATTACATACACTTACTGGTCATACTGATACCGTAAATGGGGTAGCCTTTAGTTCTGATGGGCAGATTCTTGCCAGTGGGAGTGCCGATGGAACGATTAAACTTTGGCAACTCAGTAGTGGACGGATACTGCGAACCTTAAAGGGGCATCATGATCGGGTTAATGCGGTGGCATTTAGTCCTGATGGGCAGATTCTTGCTAGTGGTAGCGCTGACAAAACGATTAAATTGTGGCAGGTTAGAAAAGGACGGAAACTTCGCACCCTCAAAGGTCATGCGGCTGCTGTACATGCCGTGGCGATTAGTTTAGATGGGCAAATTCTTGTCAGTGGAAGTGCGGATAAAACCATTAAGATTTGGCGATGTGATTGAATTAGGAATTTGAATTCCCTCCCCTTGATAAGGGGAGGGTTAGGGAGGGGTTTGTCTTAAGGTATTGCTTTCTGGTAGAATCTGTTATGCTGAGCGAAGCGAAGCATCTAAAGGCGGATTTTGTTGGTCAATTATCGGTCAATTATCGGGTTGAATAAGCGCGGGTTTTGTTGTTCAGTTATCAGATCTTAATTAGCGTTAGTCCCTAAACCCGCCCCTACAATGCCTAAACCCGTCCCTATAATTAATATGTACCATGGCACGTCCCTACCTACCTACTTATGACTTCTTTTGATCACTAACTGGAGTTACTGGATCAACAAGCTAGGTGGATGATAATAATCCTGATTTTTAAAGCATTGCAATTATGGGCAATCGTCAGGACATTATTATGAAGGGTCAAAACTCTCCCCCCATATATCCTCCCTGCGAGGGTGCAATTCCAGGGGAGGTGAACATAAAATCAAGCCAAGCAAATCCGACAAGTCAGAAAGGATAAAGGTTATGGCAAAGACGATGAAAGCCGCCGTGGTGCATAAATTTGGCGAACCCCTATCAATTGAAGAGGTTCCGATTCCAGAACCCAAAGCCGGACAAGTTCTCATCCGTACCGCTACCTGTGGTGTCTGCCATACTGACTTACATGCGGCGGATGGGGATTGGCCCGTAAAGCCTACCTTGCCTTTTATTCCTGGACATGAGGGCGCGGGTTATGTCGCCGCTGTGGGTGATGGCGTAACGTTATATAAAGAAGGCGATCGCGTCGGTGTTCCTTGGCTGCATAGTGCTTGTGGTCATTGTGAATATTGCTTCACGGGTTGGGAAACCTTGTGTCCTGATCAAGAAAACACAGGCTACTCCGTCAACGGCGGTTATGCCGAGTATATGGTGGCGCCGGCTGACTATGTAAGTCCGATTCCCGATGGTGTTGATTTTGCTGATGCGAGTCCGATTCTCTGCGCTGGGGTAACCACGTACAAAGGTTTGAAAGAAACTAATACTAAACCCGGAGAATGGGTGGTGATTTCTGGTATTGGTGGTTTAGGTCACATTGCTGTCCAGTATGC
Source organism: Coleofasciculus sp. B1-GNL1-01 (assembly GCF_040220235.1). Lineage (NCBI taxonomy): Bacteria > Bacillati > Cyanobacteriota > Cyanophyceae > Coleofasciculales > Coleofasciculaceae > Coleofasciculus > Coleofasciculus sp. B1-GNL1-01. The sequence goes on along the minus strand of NZ_JAVJTO010000100.1, from coordinate 20,474 downwards.
CAAAGCTTTAGCACTTCATGTTGTCGCCTTAGATACCAGCGATGAGAAGCTGGAATTAGCCAAGCAATTGGGGGCAGAATTGACGGTGAATGTGACCAAAGAAGACCCCGCCACGGTGGTACAAGAGAAAATTGGTGGGGCGCATGGGGCTTTAGTTACGGCTGTGTCTACCGCAGCGTTTCGTCAAGCCTTGGGGACGCTGCGACGAGGTGGCACTTGTGCTTTAGTTGGGCTACCTCCCGGAGAGTTTCCCACACCTATCTTTGAAGTGGTATTAAAACGAATTACGATTCGCGGTTCGATTGTTGGGACGCGCAAAGATATGCAAGAATGCTTAGAATTTGCGGCAGAAGGCAAGGTGAAGCCAACCTTGGAGAAGCAGCCGTTAGAGGAAATTAATCAGATTTTTGATCGTCTCAGAAACGGTCAAGTAAATGGTCGAATTGTGCTGCAAATTAGCTAATTATTATTACAGTTCAGGGTGCGGAAAGAGGATTGGGGACAATTAACAGAAATCTCGTAAAGACGTTCCCTGTTCCCTCTTGGGATCAGATCAACTGATATCCTAACGTATCCTCGTAGTGCTATATACCAAATCCGGGTTAGCTACCCCTGTTATAACCCAGTCCGCGCAGGCGGACTTTGTTTGTGTAGCAGCGATTTCAATCGCCTCTTCTTGCTGTCACGCTGTCACGCTAGTAGTCAACTCAAGATTGTAAGGGGCTAAAGCCCTTACTACATACAAACTCCTCATCTCCCCTGATGATGTGCCAAAATTGTTAAAACGGATGAGTTCAACCCTGTAGGAGATTCTTTTGTGGAGTCGCGTTATAACCCCGTCGAGATAGAGGAAAAGTGGCAAACCCATTGGTCACACCAAAACCTAGACCAAACCCAGGACAAGGCAGATAAGCCCAAATTCTATGCCCTGTCCATGTTCCCCTATCCATCGGGCAACCTGCACATGGGTCACGTCCGTAACTATACAATTACCGATGTCATTGCCCGCAAAAGCCGGATGCAGGGCTATCGTGTCCTGCATCCGATGGGGTGGGATGCCTTTGGACTACCTGCCGAAAATGCGGCGATTCAACGCGGTGTCCATCCCGCCAAGTGGACCTATCAAAATATTACTCAGATGCAGTCTGAGTTAAAGCGTCTGGGATTGTCCTACGATTGGAACCGGGAACTGGCAACCTGTGCGCCGGACTATTATAAGTGGACGCAGTGGATTTTTTTGCAGTTTCTCCACGCTGGTTTAGCTTATCAGAAAGAAGCCGCTGTCAACTGGGACCCGATTGACCAAACCGTACTCGCCAATGAACAAGTGGATAGTGAGGGGCGTTCCTGGCGTTCCGGTGCGAAAGTGGAACGGAAACTATTGCGCCAGTGGTTCCTGAAAATTACCGATTATGCGGAACAATTACTCAACGATTTAGATAAGCTGGAGGGATGGCCCGAACGGGTGAAGTTGATGCAAGCCAACTGGATTGGCAAATCCGTCGGCGCTTATTTAGAGTTTCCGATTATTGGGTTAGAGGAAAAAATCGGTGTGTTTACCACTCGCCCAGATACGGTTTATGGCGTGACGTATGTGGTGTTAGCGCCGGAACATCCCTTAACCCCAAAGGTTACGACTCCTGACCGCAAAGCTGCGGTTGATGCCTTTATTCAAGAGGTAACTCAGGAAAGCGAATTAGAACGCACGGCTGAGGATAAGCCGAAACGGGGGATTCCCACTGGGGGTAAGGCGATGAATCCGTTTACTGGGGAAAAAATCCCGATTTGGATTGCCGATTACGTCCTCTATGAATATGGTACAGGGGCGGTGATGGGGGTTCCCGCCCATGATGCGCGGGATTTCCAATTTGCCAAGGAACAGCAGTTACCCATCAAGACGGTAATTGTCGCCGCAGATGCGGCTGACCCGAAAGCTGAACCGAAACAGGCGTATACTGAACCCGGTGTGGTGGTGAATTCTGACTTGTTTAATGGGATGGAATCCATCGCCGCCAAAGCAGAGATTGTCAAATACGCCGAACGTAAAGGATGGGGGAAAGCCCGGATACAGTACCGCCTGCGGGATTGGTTAATTTCCCGCCAACGCTATTGGGGCGCACCGATTCCGGTGATTTACTGTCCTGATTGTGGCATTGTCCCGGTTCCGGAGCAAGATCTGCCTGTAGCATTACCGGAAAATGTAGCCATGAGTGGCGGGCGAGTTGCCTCCTTATCCCAGGTGGAGGGATGGGCGGATGTGCCTTGTCCCACCTGTGGTACAGCGGCGAAACGGGAAACGGATACGATGGATACGTTTATTGATTCATCCTGGTATTTCCTGCGTTATCCTGATGCGAATAATCACCAGCAGGTGTTTGACTCCAGTAAAACCAATGACTGGATGCCCGTAGACCAGTACGTGGGTGGTATCGAACATGCGATTTTGCACCTATTGTACTCCCGCTTCTTCACCAAATTTTTGCGCGATCGCGGTTTACTTAATTTTGATGAACCGTTCCAGCGTCTGTTAACTCAGGGGATGGTGCAGGGGTTAACCTATATGAACCCCAGAACCGGGAAATGGATTCCCTCGGTAGAAGTCAACCCCAGTGACCCCAAAGACCCAGAAACCGGGGAAACGTTGGAGGTGTCCTACAAAACTATGTCCAAATCTAAATATAACGGGGTTGCACCTGAAGAGGTAATTAACAAATATGGTGCCGATACCGCCCGGATGTTTATCCTATTTAAAGCCCCCCCAGAAAAAGACCTGGAATGGGATGATGCAGATGTGGAAGGGCAATTCCGTTTCCTGAATCGGGTTTGGCGGTTGGTGGAGGAGTTTACGGCAAAAGGAACGAACCGTTCCACCACCACTCCCAATGAGTTAAGTAAACCCGAAAAAGACCTGCGGCGGGCAATTCACACAGCGATTAAAGAAGTCACTGATGATTTAGATGGGGACTATCAATTTAATACAGCGGTTTCCGAGTTAATGAAACTCAGCAACGCCCTCGGTGATGCCAAGTGCAAAAACTCCCCCGTTTACGCCGAAGGAATCGAAACACTGATTCTATTATTAGCCCCCTTTGCCCCCCATATCGCTGAAGAGTTATGGCATGGAATTGGTCATACTGATTCAGTACACCTGCAACCTTGGTGTACCTTTGAACCAGAGGCATTAGTGGCTGATGAGATTACCCTGGTGATTCAAATTATGGGTAAAACTCGTGGCACAATTCAGGTTCCCGCCGATTCCGATAAATCAGCCTTGGAACAGTACGCCAGGGAGTCAGAGGTTGCCCAGCGTTATATCACGGGTAAGACGGTGAAAAAGGTGATTGTTGTACCTGGAAAGCTGGTTAATTTTGTAGTGACGGGTTGACTTTAGCTATTCGAGTTCCCTCCCCTTGGCAAGGGGAGGGTTAGGGAGGGGTTTATATCAAGGTATCGCTTTCTTTTTGATTTTAAGCATCATTTGGTAGAGACGTTGCATGCAACGTCTCTACAATGGTGCCGAATGTCCTAATCGATGTGTCTATTGCTATATCATGCATTTAAATTGGGTATTATAGCAACCGCCACAACGGTTAGGACACTAAACGTGCATCGACACAATAAGCGGCATTCATCTGATGTCCTAATGACCCTGGCGACTGCTATAGTAGCGAGCAAGATGCTCGCACTACACGGCTTTCGCCATTATTGATATTAAGGTTTAAATGCCAAACAGCTTATTGTTTAATCTCAATCGTTAACTTTAATGAAAGTCCGACTACTTACCAAACTCCCCATTGAGACAGGGGCGAGTCGATATAGGTTAATTCTCGCACCGAACATTGATGCAGCGACTCGCCCCTACAGCCCCTACAACCCCTACATCCCCTACAGCCGCGACAACCGCCAAACTATCGAACATCTGACGTGCGCCCGATTTTATGGTAGTATCTATATCACGACTTTACCTGTACCACTCCAGTAGTAAGCAATACAAGCGTTGATGGCGAAGACAGCGCAACTACGAACTTAGCTGATGAAAAAAATCGACCCGCCTGCGGCGGGAAGAGGGAAAAGAAAACAGGGTAAAGGGTAAAAGGGCAAAAGGGACAAGTGCTAAAGAGTCCACGCCGCACCACAGACAACCCGAAACCCGCGGTAGTTGCTCCAGAGGCCTGGGGTATTCCAGAAGCGAAAGGCACAACGACAGACCCTGGGATTGTTGTACCACGAACCACCGCGCAACAGCCGATAATGATTATCATTATTATTGTCAATTATCCAAGCTTGACCCTCTGACGGCGCACCTTCATAACTATCATGCCATTGGTCAAGACACCATTCCCACACATTTCCATGCATATCGTACAAGCCAAAGGCATTCGCGATTTGAAAACTGCCCACGGAAGTAGTTTCCTCACGACACTTGCCCTTAGAACCTGCACCATACGTATCATTCCCGTCATAGTTGGCTAAATCGGTGGTAATCGTCTCGCCAAAATGAAACGGTGTTGTTGTTCCAGCACGACAGGCATATTCCCATTCCGCTTCGCTAGGAAGTCGGTAGTTCCAACCTGTGTACTGCGATAACCGCGCACAAAACTCCACACAATCATACCATGATACCTGCTCGACAGGACGGTTTTCTCCTTTAAAGTAAGAGGGTTCAGGGTCAAGTTCTCGCTCAACTTTGGGCAAATGAGCCACCGCTTGCCATTGCGCCTGAGTGATAGGGTATTTACCCAAGAAGAAGGGTTTAATCGTCACCCAATGCTGGGGACTTTCATCGCCAGAATGTCCGTCCTCAGTTTCTGGTGAACCCATTAGGAATGTACCCCCCGGAATCGCCACCATTTCCAGAGGCACATCGCCAAGGGTTTCAATGTAATGGTAAGCCTGATGAGAGCGACGATTCAGCGTTAGTTTTCTTTCCTTCCCCAACACCCCCGATTTAACCTCCACTGTCACCACCTCAAAGTCAAATGCTGACACAGGTAGGGTTTTGGCTGTTTTTGCAGGCTGAACTGTGGCTGAACTCTCAACGGATGAAGATGTCACCGACAGGATAATTGGCGGTTCAAACGTTAATAATGCTAACCACGCTTCGATTGATTGGGGGCGATTTTTGGCTTCTAATGCCATTCCCGATAAAATAGCCTGGTTCGTGGCATCACTTAACCCAGGAATAAGCTGTTGCGGTGGTATTAATTCGGCATCATCTAACTTGCGAGAAAAGGAATCCATGGGACGCTGACCCGTCACCGCATAATATAAAGATGCCGCTAGGGTATACACATCAACCGTAACCTTACGATTCCCACGTAGCATCTGTTCATAGGGGGCAAATCCCCGATTCCCGGCTTTATCCGTGGTTGTACTCGTGGTGGGGATTAATCCCTTAGCAATGCCAAAATCAATTAATACCGCTTTTTCCGGACTTCGCACCATAATATTCAAAGGTGTGGCATCCCGATGCACTAATCCCGCTTGATGCACCACACGCAGCGCATCCCCAATCTGGCGAATATATCGCACCGCTTGGGCTTCTGACAACGCGCCTTGGTTCTGCACGTATTTCCATAAACTTTCCCCAGGGACATAATCCATCACCAGACAGTGAATCCCCGCCTCTTCAAACAAATCCGTCACCCGGACAATATGGGGATGGGGGTCATGACAAATTTTAGCGACTATCTGTCCTTCTTTAATAAAGCGGTTCAGATACTTCTGATACTCCGGGTCATTTATTAAACGGGCGTTGGGCGTTTTAATCACAAAATCCTGGTTTAGGGCTTGATGATGGACTTTGTAGGTAATTCCGAATCCGCCCTCTCCCAGGACACAATCCACCACAAAGGGGCGACTTTTTAACTGGTGTCCCGGCGTCCATGCCATACGTCCTTTGTCCCTCTTCCTGATACCCTGAGCGAAGTCGAAGGGTTGCGTCATTCAGATTATAGCCTTTCGGTCTGATCCAGATATAGCAGTTTCAGGTCAAAAATTGTGCAACAATGCTGAAAGACAAGTGCTATACCAACCATGCAATCGAGTCGATTTTCTCTGTACTGGCTTTGTAGTTCTGTTTTTTGGCTCAGTGTCTTTTATTCAGCACCCGCCAAGGCTCAAGGGGTGACACCTGCTAACGATGGGGCTGGAACCCAAGTCATTCAAACAGGAAATGAGTTTACGATTACCGGGGGTAGCTATTCCGGAGATGGCGCGAATCTCTTTCATAGTTTTGAGCAATTAAATTTGAATGCTGACCAAATTGCTACCTTTATCAGTTCACCCACGATTCAAACTATCTTAGGGCGAATCGTTGGCGGGGATGCTTCTCTGATTAATGGCTTGCTGCAAGTCACCGGGGGAAACTCGAATCTCTTGTTAATGAATCCCGCCGGGTTTATTTTTGGTGCGAATGCTCAACTGAATGTTCCGGCTGACTTTACCGCGACAACGGCTACGGGAATCGGTTTTGGCGAAACGCTTTGGTTTAAGGCTTGGGGTGACAATAATTACCAGAGTTTGATTGGTACACCCAATCTTTTTACGTTTGAATCATCACAACCTGGTGCAATTGTCAATGCAGGAAACTTAGCAATAACTGAGGGGAATTTAACCTTACTGGGAAACCCGGTAATTAATACTGGACAACTGATAGCTGCGGACGGACAGATTGCGATCGCGTCAATACCAGGGCAGAATCGAGTTAGAATCAGTCAACCTGGACATGTCCTGAGTTTGGAACTTGAACCCCTCACCGATAGTTCTGGACAGGTTCTCCCCATTACTCCCCTGGATTTAGCCGTATTGCTGACGGGTTCAGCCGAGGGAATGGAAACCGGGTTAACGGTTCAACCTGATGGTACTGTCGCTTTAACTGATTCTGATTTTGCAATTCCTACTCAGGATACAACGATTATCTCTGGAACCCTGGATGTATCTGCTAATGCGCTAACCCCGAATCCTCCATCAATCACGATAATTGGTAATCAAATTGGACTCTTCGGTGCAGAGATTAACGCCTCTGGAATGAACAACGGGGGTCAGGTGCGAATTGGTGGGAATGTTCAGGGTCAAGGAATAATACCCAATGCAACTCATACATTTATTAGTCAGAATTCGTTGATTCAGGCGGATGCAGGAATCACAGGGGATGGCGGTGAGGTAACAGTTTGGGCAGATGATACAACTGCATTTTATGGCACGATTAGCGCCCGTGGCGGTATTAATGCTGGAGATGGCGGCTTTGTAGAAGTCTCTGGAAAGAATAACTTGGCATTTGCGGGAGTGGTGAATGTTGGGGCTACCAATGGCGTGAATGGCACACTCCTCCTTGATCCCACGAATATTACGATTGTGGAGACAGGTGCAGACGATAACCGACTGAATCCCAATAGTCCCAGTAGTGGTAATCCAGCCGGGACGATTTTCGCTAGCGATGGGGGTGCAGTGGATTTTACCCTGTCGAGTGCAGTCCTGGAAAATCAAACTGGGAATATCCGATTAGAGGCGACAAACGATATTACTCTGGCTGATGGCGTATCCCTAAACTTTAGTCCCGGTGGTGGGTCAATTACGTTTACTGCTGACTCAGATGGGGATTTGGCGGGGTCTTTTTTGATGGGTAAAAGTCAGTCGATTACGGCTGAGGGTAGAGATGTGACGATTTCCGGCGCGTCTGTCACCGTGGGAACCATTGATACGTCTAGTGATTTTGATGCAGGTGCGATTAATCTCACCGCTACGGCGGATATGATTAGTAGCCAAACTCTCTTCTCCTTAGCGTCTGAAGGTCAAGGCGGAGATATCCGTTTACAGGCACAGGGAGATATTATCACAGGCGGGATTGATTCCGGTTCAACGAATGGGGATGGGGGGGCGGTTTCGCTGACGAGTATCACAGGAAACATTTTTATTGATCCAACGCGGGGAGAATTAACCCTGGAAACCGGGAGTGGTTTACTGGCGGTCGATGGGGCGGTGTTTACCTTTGCTGGGGGAATGGGTCGAGGGGGAGATATTACAATGAACGCTGACGGGAATATTACCACAGGGTCTCTGGGTTCTGGGTCGGCGATGGGGGATGGTGGAGATATTCGCCTAACCAGCACTAGGGGTATTATTGATACGTCTGGGGGTGAGGTGCGATTTTTAGGGGACACCATTGCTAATCCCGGTGTTTTGTTATCTGGTTCGGCGGGAACGGGTAAGGGTGGCAATATTACCCTCCAAGCGGGTGAAGATATTATTACGGGTCCTCTGGTGTCCAGTTCTCTGAATGGAGATGCGGGGACGGTTGAGTTGACGGTGACGGAAAATGAGAGTGATATTCAGGTATCCATCATTAATTCTCAAGCCTTGGATATCGGTACAGGAGGGGATGTTGAGGCGACAGCAACAGGGCTTTTCACCGCTACCGATATGACTCAAGACGCCTTGTCGCAGATTCCAGAAGGGGGACTGGAACCGGAGGAAATACCCGATACCTTAGATAAAGAGGCGAGTATCTCCACCTCTGGCGGAAGCGGCGGCGGTTCGATTACGATTTCACATCAGGGGGGATTGCGGGATATTCCCTTTACTGTGGGTGATGCTGAGGAGAATGGGACGGCGGGTTCTCTCACCAGTGGTGAGTTTACCATTGAACCCGTTCAATCGTTTTCAACTAGCTATGTTGAAGGTAATATTCAAATTATTAACCTTGGCGATGTTAATCCCGTAGACCTAACCAACCCGTTGACACGACCTGAACCACTGGTGATATCCAATCCAAAACTGGAACCCAGTGGACTGGGGGAACTTGACCAGTCGATCAGTCAAGAGTATGCCGACTATTTGGGCTTAGCCAACACCTCAGACATTACCCTAAACCAAGCCCAAAGCCTATTGCAAGAGATAAACAGCGTCACGGGTGTCAAACCAGCGGTGATCTATGTCATGTTTGCACCCCAAGTGATTACGCCGATTCCTCAGAAGCAAGGGAGGGAAAATACCTCGCTGTCACTGTTGCGATCGCAGATTCCCCAAGATAGCGATCGCTTAGAATTAATTTTGGTGACGGCTGACCAACCGCCGATTCGTAAATCCCTGAATGTCACCCGTCGCCAAGTCCTCTCTACTGTCCGAGACTTTCATGCCACGGTGACCAATGCTAGACGACCTACAGCCTATCGTATTCCCGCGCAGCAAGTCTATCAATGGCTAGTCAGTCCCCTAGAAAAGGACTTGCAGCGACTCAATATCGAAAACTTAAGCTTTATTCTCGATGCGGGGTTGCGCCATATTCCTCTAGCGGCGTTGCATGACGGCAATGATTTTATTATTAAACGGTATAGTGTTGGTTTAATGCCCAGTATCAGCCTCACGGATACCCGTTACCGAGATATCACCAGCCTGAACGTTCTGGCAATGGGGGCGAGTGAGTTTACCGAACTTGATCCGTTACCCTTTGTGCCGATAGAGTTGTCTACGATTGACCAACTGTGGTCAGCCCAATCCTTTGTCACGGAAGAGTTTACCCTAGATAACCTGAAATCTCAACGTCAGCAAACTCCCTTTGGCATTATTCACCTGGCTACTCATGCGGAGTTTCTTCCTGGCGATCCCTCGAACTCGTTCATTCAACTGAATGATACTAAATTAAGATTGGATCAGGTACGGACGTTGGGATGGAATAAACCCCCGGTGGAATTATTAGTCCTATCCGCCTGTCGTACCGCCTTGGGAAATGAACAAGCGGAGTTAGGGTTTGCGGGGTTAGCGGTACAAGTCGGTGTCAAGTCTGCATTAGCCAGTCTTTGGTATGTCGATGATCGGGGAACGACAGGATTGATGGCTGAATTTTACCGACAACTCAAGCAAGTCCCGATGAAAGCTGAAGCCTTGCGGCGCACCCAACTAGCGTTGCAACAGGGTCAGGTGCGGATTGAAAACGGACAATTAATTACGCCTGAACTCGTTATTCCCTTACCTCCAGAATTATTGAACCAAGAGGATATTGATTTTACCCATCCCTACTATTGGTCTGGTTTCACGCTGGTGGGAAATCCTTGGTAATCGTCTTATGTCTTATGTCTTATGTCATTCGTCATACTCGCGCAAGCGAGAAGCAAGCTACGTTATTTGTCATACGCCCGTAAACCGTAGGGACGCACGCCACGCATGGGTGTCAACTTACAGCGCTTTGCGCTGTAATAAAGTACAGTAGATCAAAGTCCCCCTTCAGATCCCCCTTCCGTCCCCCTTCAAACTGAAGTTCCCCCCATCCCGATTGAGGATAGAAGCCGAAACCCCGACTATATAAGCATTTTAGACAATTCGCCTTCTTGATTCGTACCCATGTATATTTAAGATTTTCTTAATACTCTTGGGGAAAAATCGGGTCTTCCGGACTTAGTGTGCTAAACTATCAGTTTTGATTAACCATAAAGCTTACCACACAAGGACTGTAGCTTGTAGCCGCCTCAAAACGACTTGAAATCCGGGTAAAAATAGTTAAAGCTATTGTTGTCCAATATTCGGGCAAATCAAACTAACAATTTAGCACACTAACTACGGAAGACCAAAACTTTGTTAGAACTTCCGTAGAAACCTACTGCTATTTCCCTTTTAGCTGCTTGTTCACATAGGGAAAGGGTTAAGTTTCTACCACAGACCTGCTCCTGATTAGCTACTCCTAAAATTCTAAGGCTCCCCACTAATGACATCCCATCTGGAAGCGTTAAGTCGGCTGCATTCAAAATTTCCCAAAATTTTTTTGAATCGTAAGCCTCCATAATCATGTGAGCATTAGCCAAGCAGACATAGCGTGAACTCCGATTTCCAGACCAATCAAGCACTTTTTGTGTAGCCTTATTACAGCTTACAAGGTTGACCTTACTTCCTACAATATGACGCTTATCCATACCTAAATATCCATTCACTAAAAATAATAATACGGCTAACCCGCACAAAAAAATGCAACAAATGCTATAAAGCTCTAATAAAGGACAATTCAGCCAGAAAGTTTTAATCGCTAAAAAAACAAATAGAAGTAAATTCATATAATTAAAAAAATTACCACTGAATAACAAGGCAAACTCGTTCCAACTCATCAATAAAAATTATAGGTAAGCCATTTTTCGGAACTTCATACAATCTTTAAAAAGCTTGATGGAGTTATGGCGCTCACCCACGGTTAAAGCGTGAGACTTTACCTCGTCCATCTCCAAGGGATAGCTTCAAAAAGGGGATGCTGAAGTGCGATCGCGCTTGTATTGTCCTCTCTATAAGCTTTTGAGCCAAGTCCAAAAATTTTTTCGCCCAAACCCTTGACGAGTTTGTAGTATATTTGTAGTATATATTTAAGAGCGAAGGGAAAAGATCCAAACAGCTTGACTCCAAACGCTCATACCGAACCTTGAAAACTGAATATGTAACACATTTTTTGATCAATGTGGGGGCGTAGCTCAATGGCTAGAGCAAAGACCTGTCGAGTCTGAGGTTGCGAGTTCAAGTCTCGTCGCTCCCGCTATCTGGCTCTATCGTCTAGTGGACAAGGATCTCTGATTTTCGCTCAGAAGACACGGGTTCAAATCCCGTTGGGGCTATGACATTGATGAATGAGGTCAAGTAATCGAGGGGTTGAAAGGAATACTGACAGCTCCTACCTTGACCTTCACAAGAAGCAGATTATTTGAGGAAGGGGAGTATAGCTCAACTGGCAGAGCATACGGCTTTTAACCGTCTGGTTGCAGGTTCGATTCCTGCTGCTCCCACTCAATAGCTTGGGAGTATAGCTCAGTCGGCAGAGCAGCACCCTCATAAGGTGTCAGTCGCAGGTTCGATCCCTGCTACTCCTACTGTTCTAGCCTCATCGTCTAGTGGTTAGGACGCTGTTCCCTCAAGGCAGAAAGAGGAGTTCAAGTCTCCTTGGGGCTATCTGGAGAGGTGGCTGAATTGGTGAAAGCACTTCCCTGCTAAGGAAGCATGGGGCAACCCATTGCAGCTACTCTTCGAGAAAGCTTCGCGAACAAATCCTGTCCTCTCCGCTTTATGTAGTATATCGAGCCAGACATACTACATAGACTCTGGGTCGGCTCGCCTATTAGGGTGGGCAAGTGTCTGTAAAACACCCGCTTTCATGCATTGCAGGTGCGAATCCTGCCCGACCCATTGAATTTTGGTTTCAAAGTTCAAATCGAATGTAGGGATAGTGTAACGGCAACATCTCGGTCTCCAAAACCGAGGATCTGAGTTCAAATCTCAGTCCCTGCGCCAATCAATCATTTCCCCTGGTAGCTCAGTTGGGTAGAGCGCTTGCCTGAAAAGCAAGAGGTCGTCAGTTCAATACTGACCTGGGGGACTGGCATTGCCCTATAGCTCAATGGTAGAGCCACGCGCTGTTAACGCGGGGGTTGTAGGTTCGAGTCCTACTGGGGCAGCCATTTATTGCCCTGTGGTGTAACTGGCAGCATATCTGACTTTGACTCAGACGGTCTAGGTTCAAAACCTGGCGGGGCAGCCAAATGATGCTCTTGTAGCCCAACTTGCTCCTGTGGCGGAATTGGCAGACGCGATCGGCTTAAACCCGATTTCTTGAAATTGTGGGTTCGACTCCCACCGGGAGCATAACGGGAGCTGGTTCGAGTCCAGTCAGGGGTATTGGTGATACGCGGGGATGAAGCAACAGTGGCTTGCTAGGCTCATATCCTGGATATCAGCAGGTGCAACTCCTGCCCCCGCCACCAAAATGCAGGTGTGGTGTAATGGCTAGCATAGAAGCGTCGTATCCTTCCGATGCGAGTTCGACTCTCGCCACCTGCTTAGTCACTATGCTGGAGGTTTTGTTTTTCAGATTAAGGAGGTGTAGAAATGACGACGATGACGGTAACTGATGCTTTGGCAGAATTGACGCTGTTGGAAAAGCGGATTGATTCGGCACGAGGGAATTTAGATAATAATACGTTAATTGCTGTTGTGGAAGTCGGCAAAGTGCCAACAGGCTACAAATCACGAGAAGACCATGCCTCTAAAGCACGCGCCGCTTTACAACGAGTTGATGCTTTAATTGACAGACGACGCACCATTAAACGAGCCGTTGTTTTGTCGAATGCCTCCACCATGGTTTCCGTCGCGGGTCAAGAAATGACGGTGGCTGAAGCTATCGAGATGAAAAATTTTATCTTGTACTATGAGGCAGTTTTTCACACGATGGTGTCGGTGTATACTCGCACTAAAAATGAGTACAAAGCTGCTCAAACGCGAGTGAAAGAGCGACTGGATAAGTTAGCTAAGGAGGTGTTGGGTAAAAATGCTGCGTCTGAAAAATATCAATCTCTGGCGGATAGCTTCTTAGAACGAGAAGGCGTAGAACTACTCGATCCCACTAATCTGGCAGAAGATATTGAAAGACGGCAAGCATTTGTTGAGGAGTTTAAATCAACGGTTGACCGGGTACTTTCAATTAGTAATGCCCGCACCATGATTGAGATTCCCGACTAAAATAGAATTGCTGGTCACTCGAAAATCTCTAAATTTATGGATTTAGATGGATAGCTCAAGTGCGTAGAGCACATGCTAGGAGAAGCATGAGGTGTCGATTCGCAACCGACTCCATCTTCCACTACCTTTAAAGCTTAACGCTCAACGCTTAACGCTTAAACTTCAATTGTTAAAGGTTAGACCATCAACCCTCAAACCATAAAGGTTAACGATCGATAAAATCCAGGGTATTGGTTATAGGTTCCATAAAACCTTGAGGTTTCCACCTGGCTGAGTGGTCAGCATTTCATTCTTAATTTAGGTGAATTTCCCCGTTTGGATAGCTCCTTAAGCCCTCAACTAAAGTTGGGGCTAAAAGCTTAAACCCGTTGAAACGGGTTCAAAGGCTTCTCCTGTAAGTTCGATTCTTACTTTAGCTTTGACGCTGCAATTTATGATGCTGTTGGCACAGTCGAACAACCTAACCCCCCAGCCCCCTTCCCTGCGTAGCTTGCTTCCCCGAAGGGGTGGGAAGGGGGAGCTGGAAAAGCCCCTCCCTGCGTCGGGGAGGGGTTTTGGGAGGGGTCTTTTCTTTAGTGAATTAACCAACAGCATCATTTATTTCCTGGCTATATGAGTCAGCTACATTCCTATACAAGTCAGTACCATTCACCCTAGAACATTGTTAGTTTCTATTCCCATTCTCGCCACTGGTTCGCCCAGTTTTGGAAAATGCCCAGAATTTGCTCCCGTCGCTGTTCAAAGTTAGCGGCAATGCTAATAAAAATGATGCCAGCGATTAAGCCAATGACCCATTTAGAAAAGGGATAATCAAAACTCAAAACAACTAATTGGTAAAATACGGTAAGAACAAATGTGGCAGTTCCAACTATTAAAAATGCCCGAATTCGCAGTCCTAATCCAGCAAATATGGCAACCAAGCTAATGATTCCCGGAATCAGTCCAATGTCTCGATGGAAAAATAAGGCGGCTAAACAAATGATGCTACTACCCAGTAAGCGGAAGTAGTGACGAGTTTGTCGTTTTCCGGGACGTCTTAACTCTGGATCAATTTGGGCAATGTAGAGACAAGATCCGCCAATTAAGGCAGCATACCACAAGGGTTCAGTTATTTGTTGATTGACTAAAACCCGCCAGATTGCCCAATCAACGAAAAATAGACTCAAATATGTCCAGCGTAAATTAGACTGGCGGTTGGCAACCCAGGCATAAAACCCGGCAACTGCCAGTAAATTGATTGGAGATAGGTTTTGATAATTGAGACAAACCGTTAGCAAAGGAGAGATGATGGCGTAATGTTGCCAAGGTTTATCATTCCATCCCCAGCGTCGCCAGGGTAGTTGAAAAAGCGCGATCGCGAATAAACAAGCCATTACCCCTCTCCAGGGGTCAAATATACTCAACTGTGTCCATGTCAAACGCGCATAAACACCTGTGGCGGCGACTTCGGTTAATCCGGCGTATATCCAGAGGTTAGCAGCAATGTAGAGACGTGCCATGGCGCGTCTGGGAGATGGGGAAGATGAGGGAGATAACTGGCGTTTTTGTCTTGTACGCCCCTGTAATAAGGCATAAATAGCTAGTCCCCAACTTATGCCAAGTCCGATGGTTCTCAGGTTTGGTGTGGTTAACACCGACATTCCCGCCGTTAACACCATCAGTAAACTGGCAATTACCCAGTGAATGTGGGCGGTGATTTTAATTTCAGTGATACTGAGGTTGAGAAGGGTGGAACGATCGCGTGATTGCCAAAACCAAGCCAACACCCGATAAATAACCGCGATCGCAGCCGCAACACCCGCTAGTATGGTAAAGCCATCCGCTGGATTTCCGCCCTCGGCTTGCATCATCTGGTAAATCACCAGTTCATACCAAGCAATGGAAATACCCGCTAGAGAGAGGTAGGTGATCCCTTTCCAGGGAAGACGGCGACGCCCTACGCCTATCCCGGTTAACGCTGCACCGAGGGTGAGTAACCCGGTATAAGGGGTGAAATACGTCCACCGTAAACTAATGCCAATTAGGGCATAAATTAAGGGTAAACCCGCCAGTGCATCCCTAGACGCGCCTACAGGTTCCTCTGTGTCGCCTTCTAAACGGGCAAACCACCAATCAGTGAGGAATAGTATCACAAGTGCCAGGATAATATTGGCAGTAGCTAAGGTTAAGGTTGAACCATTTCGTAACAGAATCGTATATGCGATCGCTAATTCGATTGCCCAACTGATGCCATAGACACCAAATTCTGTAAATGATCGCCAACAGCGAAACCAAATCGCACCGCCAATTAATATTGATGCGGCTAGGTAATGCCAACTGGATGGAATCAGTTCGACGTAACTCTGGGTACTGTGCAGCGTCAGAAAGCCTAATTCTGTACAAGACAAGGCAATTGCCCATCCATCCGAGACTTGGGCGTACAATGTGGCTAAATCGTTAGAATGGGGAATTAAGCTAGCCCGTAGCAGCCATAATCCGAAACTTGCGATCGCGCCCACTACATACCAATCAGCGATGGATAGGGTTGGTAATCCAGGAATTCCTTGCCATAGCCATGCTGCCAAAAAGCTGAGGGCAAAACCAATTGTAATGACGGCGGCTACCGTTTGGCGTAAATAGCGACTATTCAGGAACATTAACACTGTGGCAACCCCTAAGCCGATCAGTCGAATCTGCGGTTGGAATAGGGTTAGCCATTGGGCAAGAAATAAAGCGATCGCACTCCACGAAGCAGCCTGAATGCGCCGCGATCGCATCCTCAGACTGGCAACTCCAGTTAAGGTTAATGGGGTGAGTAACCATAAAAGTCCCCAAGGGTGCGTGGGAAAGGAAATCAAATAGGTAACACTTTCCCCAGCCAGTAATACATAACTGATTCCAGCGAGGACAAAACCAATGTGCCAACAACTTAGATACCAACTCTGTTTGGGGACAAGAGATGGAGAATTTGCTTCTACCGTTTGCCCTTCCTGCTTTATACTCAGACTCCATTCTGCCACCATTAACGCCAACAATAGACTTGCCCATCGAGGTTCGCTGAGAGTTGGAAACCATCCATCGATAAACGAACAGAGGGTTAATAATCCGGCGATATGGGTAAGATAAACCAGAGGAATTCGCAGAGGAGGGCGGCGATGGGTAACAATAGCAAGGGTGACAGTGGAGAGTAATAGATTAAGCGATCGCGCCGTCGGATTCAGGCTACTGATTACCGTTAACATCACACCCAATCCTAATGTGAGTCCTTCTCCAAACCGGGCTAATTTAGGGTTCGACTTTCGATAGAACCAATCGGTCAAACCTACCCAGAGAATAATGTAGGGAAATAGGACGACACCCCAACAGGCTTCCACGTTTGAACCCACCTGTTGAGAGAGGAAACTGACTACCTCCTCTTGTACCGCCAACGGGATTAATCGCCATAGTAAAAACAGCGTTTGCAAGCCAATCAAAAAGATGGCAGCTAAATCCAGACGCCGCCGAGAATACTGTAAGCGCTGGGCGAAAAAACCAATCGCCAACCCACTAACCACCGTGGCTTGCCAAGGAATTTCTTCTCCTACCGAAACTAACCAACCCATCAACAGTAATCCACCGCCAATTCCATCCCAGACTTTTGTACTAAAGGAGGAAACAGACTCTCGTGAGACGGCTGGAGGTTTTCCCTGTCGCGCCAACAACCAACCACAAATTCCCATTGCCAAACCGAGTTGGGTAATTGGCACATTCATCACGAAAATTGCCCGTCCTAATAACACAGTGAGGGCATAAATCACCACTAAACTACCCGTGGGTGCATTATTCGGCACAGATGGGGAAGCGCGAGGGGTTGAAGTGGCGGAGGGGAGAAAAATCGCGGTGCCGATGACACCTAAATAAACAGCGACTAATGGAACCTGTGACCAATTCCAACCCCAATGTAGATAACTCAACCATAAAATTAGAGAAGCGCGGGAGGTAAGCCGGAATGAGTTGGTTTGGATAGACGGATTGATAACCGTAATTCCCGTTAAACTTAACGCCGCCACCCCCACAACAATCCATTCCCAGGAATGACGCCATAACCCAAAACCATCCATCGCCCAAAAATTCACCGGGACTAAAAGCAGGGAAATCAGTTGCAAGGTTTGAGAGGTTAATTTTAAATTAGAACGTTTTCCCGCCCACAGGCTAATTCCCCAAAAGATAACGGTATATGTCCATAACACACCATACTGTCCCGCTGGCGGAAAATTCTGCCATTGAGTCGCGGCTAAGACACCGGAGGAGACAACAACTAGAAAGACACCCAAAAACAGCAGCCAGCGCACACTCAGTTCCTCTTGCCATGACTGCCAGACACGGGATAAGGGTGAGACAGTAGGAACGGGTTCCTCTACCTTGGTTTCCACCTTCCGGGATTGGGGGCGAGATGGAAGCGGCGGAATCTCTGGTTCAGGGAGATGACAAGATAGAGAGATTCGACTTAATTGCTTAACTTGGGCATCATTGATTAAACCCAAGCGCAACCAGGTATCTAGACCTTCGAGCAACTTGGGATTGGAGGCAGAAATAGTGAGTTCAATTCTCACAGGGCGTGGCGAGGACATAGTTTTCGGGGGAGTAAGTCAACTTATGCCCTGAACTAAAGTTCGGGCTAAAAGCTAAAACCCGTTAAAACGGGTTCAAAGCCTTTCATGTAGTAAGCTAAAGCTTACTTGAGCTTTAGGTTCCGGAAATTTATTTCCTGGCTTCCAAGTTTGCTTAAGGAGGGCGCCGTTCACCTTAAGTTGATACTAATGCAAGATTAATTAATTCTAGCATCAGATTTTTTAGTTGATGATTGATGACTCAGGGCGGGTTTTGTTGTTCATTTATCGGTGGGGAGGGCGGGTTTTGTTGTTTCGTTAGTGGTGAATAGCTGACTTTAGTCCCTAAACCCGCCCCTACAATTGTTCCTAAACTCGCCCCTACAATTGACGTATAAGGTATAAATTATTACTTATGAACCGGATGGCGATCGCGCAAGATACACTCAAGATTCTTGATGCTGGCTATTACGACTCTCCGACGGGTCAACGGGTTGATATTACTCAAGATTTAAACGCTTGTTTGGCGCAGACAAAATACTATGACCCAGACAGCCTCTCGACTCTCGAACAAAATGTTCTCTCCAGCACTCCCAAATTCTCTACAACTGAATTTGAGGTCAGGAATGAAACAACTTTAATCGGATCAGAACGCATGGCACAATCTCAACAGTTTCACAAGATTGGCGTCCTCAACTTTGCTTCAGCTAAAAACCCTGGCGGTGGCTTTATCAAGGGCGCACAAGCCCAGGAAGAAAGTCTAGCTAGAAGCTCTGCCCTCTATAAAAGCTTGTTAAAATGTCCAGACTATTATGACTATCATCGTTCCCATAAATCACTCCTCTACTCAGATCGGATCATTTATTCCCCAGGTTGTCCAATTTTTCGTAAAGATGATGGCACATTACTAGAGCAACCCTATTGTGTCGATTTTATTACAAGTCCTGCTCCCAATGCGGGTGCAATTTGGCGCAATCAACCAAAAGATGGGTCAAGACTAGGTGATGTTTTGTATAGTCGTGGTGCTAAAGTGTTGAGTTTAGCAGTTGAACAGGGATGTGATGCACTCGTTTTAGGCGCTTGGGGGTGTGGCGTTTTTCAGAATGAACCCTCAATGGTTGCCCAAATGTTTGCTGATTTTCTATTACCCAATGGTCAATTTTTGGGACAATTCAAAAAAGTGTTATTTTCTGTCCTTGATTCAACCAAACAAAAAAGGATAATCACCGAATTCCACAATCGCTTTTCAGCCGAATGACAAATGACAAATGACGAAATATAAGCCCCCATAGCTCAAGGGATAGAGCAGCAGCCTTCTAAGCTGAGAGTTCTAGGTTCAAATCCTGGTGGGGGCGTTGAATACCGTTCAAAAAGGAGGTTATTTTCTTTGACTCAACAGACCGTGCGATCGCGCCTTGCGTGCCCTGACATCTAAGAGCCTACATACTTATAGCAATCCTAAATAGATTGTGGCAAAATTCCGTACTGAAAAATTTTTGGGAACTCGAATATTTGACCATCAGCAAAAAACTTAAATAGCCACTTAACTATTTTAAAAGAGCTGCAAAGATGATAAAATTGTCTAATGAAAGTTTTGACTTGCAGCCAAATATCTTCTACAGGGTTTTGCTCTGGAGCATTCGGAGCAAATTTTGTACAAGTTATCAACCAGTCTTCTTCTGATAAACCTTGATTAATTTTCGTTAAGTATTCTCGAAACTGTTTAGAATCATGGTAAGTTGCACCATCCCAAAATATCGATAATTTTTTCCCGGGTCGTTGCCTTTGTAAATATTCGATAAAATCGATAGTATTTTCGCTGTTCCCACTTTTGTATTCTTTAACCATGAACTCTTTAGTTTGATAATCTAAAGCCCCATAATAAGTCTGTCTCTCTTTTTCATTTTTTATCTTAACTTCTATTCTTGTATCTGTTCTTCCCCACGCATAACCTAACAAATCACCCCACAGCAAATGACATTCGTCCAGCATAAGCACCGTCCGGTTTCCAGCTTCTATTTCCGGTTTCCATTTTTCTAGCCTTACCTCTATTTCTTTTTTTTTAGCTTTGACTAATTCATCATTTTTAGCTGGATTCTTTTTTTGAGTCTTTTTCCAACTTACTTCAGCCTCTTTGAATAAACTATAATAACTTTGATTGGACTCAAAAACCACATTATATTGCTCCCGTAAATAACCTTGCAAATCTGACAATCTTAGATAATCTTGTTCTCTCAACCACTGAATCGTTTGGTCTTTTTCTTCAGGCTTTAAGTAACCTGCTCTGCCTTTATATTGAAGTTTTAAACTTTCCACACCCTGAAAAAGCGCTTGGTTTTTCCATTGGCTTATAAAACTGTGAGAAACTTTTAATAGTTCTTTGACTTCACGATATGATTTTCCTTCCAAAATCATTTTCACCGC
>NZ_JAVJTO010000099.1:0-47057 GCF_040220235.1 Coleofasciculus sp. B1-GNL1-01 | reverse complement strand
TCGACAAGTATTAAAAAAAACGAAATCAAGCCATGGTTAAATGAATCTTGGTGTATTCCTCCCCAAAAAAATTCTGAGTTCGTTTGCTGTATGGAGGAGGTTTTAGATGTTTACACTCGTCCCTATGACTCGGATTACCCCGTAGTTTGTTTGGATGAAACCAGCAAACTATCCTCATGCCCAAAGGATTACTGTGGTGCAAGATAACTTGAATACTCATGTCAAAAGTGCTGTCTATGAAGCTTTCGAGCCAGAAGAAGCTAAACGCATTTTAGATAGATTAGATTTTCACTATACTCCTAAACATGGCAGTTGGCTGAATATCGCTGAAATTGAATTGTCAGTTTTATCGGGTCAATGTCTCGACCAACGAATTGCTGACCAAGAGAAGTTGAAGCTGGCAGTAGATGCCTGGGAAGCTGAACGGAACCGGGTAGAGCCCACTAGGGAGAACACTCCCATGGGAACAAAGCCAATTGAAATTACTCCCATGGGGACTACACCAATAGATACGATTCCCAGAGGAGCAATTCCGATTGCAAAAACTTGAGGCTTGTGGTGGTGAGAAGAGATTTTGGACATGGGACACTGAAGCTGATAACATTTGGCTCTTGATTCTGGCAAAGCGGCAAACCCTTGTCAAAAGACAGGCTGTCAAACTGAGTTTCCTCAGCTTTTCCCCGATCTACTTATCCTAGTTGTGAAGAAAGATGTCAGCTATGCTACAATTAGGCTTGACGTGCCAAACCCTTGATCTACCAAGGCTCAATACAGGCATCTACCCAAACGCGATCGCCTAAAAAGCCACCCAGTTAACCGTTAAGTTGACGCGAACGACTGATGTGTGTCCTTGACCAACGGCTCGGGTTGATTTATAGAAAAAACTAATCGTATCGAATAGAAATTCCAATCGTTAAAGCGAATCGCTAGGTCAAAGCTCCCTTAAACTTGACCTTAAGGAGATGTACGAATAACCGGGGAATCCGCATCTACAACTCTTGATCTCCAGAAACAATAGAAACAGAGATGAGGAGTTCCAATAATAAAGCCCCAGCTATAAAATGCTAAATTTCTTACCGCCAACCCCAAGCACCGGGAGTCAGGCTTCCGATCCTTTTTTCACGCTCTCGTTGGATATGCTGTGCGTGTTGGGGAAAGATGGTCGTTTTCAGCAACTTAATCCCCGATGGGAGGAAATACTAGGCTTTACTAATCAGGAACTGTTAGCGCAACCTTGGCTGGATTTGATTCATCCACACGATCAACGATTAACGATCGCGAAGCTAGAAACCCTTACCCATAATCCGACAGCATCAATCCGGTTTAGAAATCGCTGTCGTTGTGCGGATGGGTCTTACAAATCGCTATTGTGGAATGCTTCCATCCACCCCGAAAACCAATTGATTTACGCCGTGGTGCGTGATCAAACCAAATGTAAGCAATCCAAGGAAGCTTTACGAGAGAGTGAAGAGCGCTTCCGCTGTCTAGTGGAAAATGTTAAAGACTATGCCATTTATATGCTAGACCCAGAGGGACGGGTCATCAGTTGGAATCAAGGGGCTGAACGGATTAATGGGTATCGAGAAGACGAGATTCTCGGTGAATCCGTGTCTCGATTTTATTTACCCGAAGATGTTCAGGCAGGTAAACTAGAGCAAGCCCTAAAAATCGCGGCAGAAAACGGTCGGTTTGAGGACGAAAGTTACCGAGTTCGTCACGATGGATCAAAGTTTTGGGCAAATGCAGTGATTACAGCCCTGTACGACAAGAAAGGGCGATTGCGCGGATTTACGAAAGTCGTCCGCGATATCACTGAACGCAAACTGGCACAAGAAGCACTACAAAATGCTCATGATGACTTAGAAAGACGAGTTACCGAACGCACGGCTGAACTGGTACAGGTTAATCAGCGACTCAGACGGGAAATTAAGGAACGTAAGCAAGTCGAACATCAACTGCGGCGATCGCAAACCCAGTTGGAACAACAGACTCAGCAACTGCAAGACGCCCTGCAAAAGCTTAAACATACTCAAGCTCAACTCGTCCACTCGGAAAAAATGTCGAGTTTAGGGCAATTAGTGGCTGGGGTGGCTCACGAAATTAACAACCCGGTTAACTTTATCTATGGGAACCTGAATTACGCCGAGCAATACTTTCAGGATATATTAGAGTTACTCGAACTTTATCAGGAATCCAGTCCCCAACCCTCAGCCAAAGTTCAAGAGCATATCGAGCTAATCGATCTCAATTTTATTGCCACGGATCTGCCAAAATTACTGCATTCGATGAAAGTAGGGGCAGATCGGATCTATCACATCGTGCGATCGCTGCGGAACTTCTCCCATCTGGATCGTGCTGAGAAAACCTCGGTGGATATTCATGAAGGCATTAATAATACCCTGTTGATTCTGCAAAGCCGCATCAAAGGCAAAGCAAAGCAAAGCGCAATTACCGTTGTCAAAAACTATGGTGACTTACCCTTGATCGAGTGCTATGCAGGACAATTGAACCAAGTGTTCATGAATATTCTGTGTAACGCACTTGATGCCTTAGAAGAAGGGTTAGACAAAGGCGCATTGGGCGAGAGCACTTCATCCAAAAATCCCATGATTGAGGTTGGTACGCAGGTGATCAACGAAAACTGGATTGCTATTCGGATTGCCGATAATGGCATGGGTATTCCCGATTCCGTTAAGCAGCGACTGTTTGACCCCTTCTTTACGACCAAACCTGTTGGCAAGGGTACGGGATTAGGCTTATCTATTAGTTATCAGATCGTGGTGGAAAAGCATGGCGGACATCTCAAGTGCTTTTCGTCACCAGGTCAGGGAACAGAGTTTGTGATTGAAATCCCCATTGAACCTAATCTAGAGCAGTACTGTTGTTCAAAGGTCTATCAAAAGCAGGTAGATTCAAATGTTCGATCATCTCAATCGTCAATTTCTAATTCCTTAAATCGCATGGCATTCAATTAAGGGCATTATGAATTGTCAGGGAACAGTGAGCAATAACAAATGACAAATGACAAATTACAAATGACGATTTACTTAGATGAGCTTAAATTCTTTGAGTGCAGGCAAAAAGTTTCGGTTTTCATGACTAGGGCGCGTCAGTTTAATTAGGGCAAAGCGCTGGGTGGGAGTTAAAGCTTCCCACTGTTCAGGCATGAGGGAAACGCCAAATTCTTGGGCTTTCGTTTGCACATTCTCAGGAATTATTGTCGCATCCATCCAGGCTGGATTAGGATCGATAGGCAGTTCTGAGGCAGGTTTCCCGGTATAATTCGTCACTAATTTTTGTAAATACTGCTGATAGGCTTGGCTTTCTTGGGCTGTGGTTGTGGGCATTTCCACTAACGTCTGACGTTCTTGCTGGGTGAATTGATGCCAGTGGGCTAATTTAAGTTTGACGCCACAGGTGTCTAATTTCATTCGTACCTGCATAGGGATGCAGCGTAAGGAATCGACGAAATCTTGCTCAAATTGGAAGAAGTGAGTCATAGTTTAAATCACAATTATGTAAGGAAATGGTCACTGTTTAAGCTGACATGAGATGACATAAGACAAATTCAATGAGGTTTTTTTGCTGTAGTGTGGCGGATAATCCAGTAACTGATCGAGAGTGATAGAATAGCCAAGGCTAAACCAATAATTTCAATGCCCTCGGTTTTTTCAAGATTGAGAATGATAATTTTACGGGCAACGGCAATTAGGGAGGTGACGATAACAAGTTCAACTTGAACAACATGCTTCCGCAGATAAGCAGTAATATTTTCCAGAATTTCCAGAGCAATTAGAATATTTAAGAATAGCCCAAAAATTTCAAACAAGCTTTCATTAAAAAAACCGAATGGTTCAACCATCAGTTGTTTGGAGAGAACGATAACCAGATCGAACATTGCCACCAAGATGACGGCAATCATTACCACAGACAAAATCTTGGAGACAATGCCCTCAACCTTTTCAATCGCACCCAGAAATGTGTTGTCCCTACAAGAATTTTTGAATAGAAGGAGTAATTTTTTCAATCGTTGCATCTTTCTATAGGAGTCACCCTGCCACAACGATACTATCATTGATAGGATAGTACAAGCATGATTTTACTTACAGCGCTTTCCTCTGCTATGAGGTACATTGTCGATCCCCCTAAATCCCCGTGCAAAAAAAGCGAAGCATCCTCTGGTTTCCCCATGCAAAAAAAGCGAAGCATCCTTTGGCTTCCCCCTTTTGAAGGGGGACGGGAGGGGGATCTATAAGGGGGACGGAAGGGGGACTTTGATCTACTGTACTTTATTACAGCGCAAAGCGCTGTATCTCCTCAGAAAGGGGGGACTAGGAAAGTACAGTTGCTAGGCGAGACTTAGCGGCTAAACTCATACAGCAAGAGTATATTCCTCACCTTTTACCCTGAACAGATTTGTCTGTCATCTGTTCAGGATTCATGATTAAGGGAAAAACAACGTTTCAAGAAGAAAACTCTGGGGGACTCTCAATGACCAAAATATTTTTCAGCTAAAGTTCTTTCAATTTTGATTCTAAATCAAAGGGCTGTCCATAATCCCAAATTTTCATATCTAAACGGTGATTTGATATAGTGATTTCCAAGTCAACGGGAGTCGATTGAGATAAGCCTTTGTGGGCGTGACGAACAACATTGGTAAATGCCTCAACTAGAGCTATTTGACCTAATTGCCAAACCTGTTGAGGAATGGGTAAATACTGAAGCTGTCCATACCACTCTAAAATTTGCTCTACGGAATTTAGGTCGCTATTGACGGTAAGCCTCAGGTTTCGATAACGCGACTTCGTCCGGTTTCTGCGATAGGAATTGACCAACGTCAAAATCAGACGTTGACAGAAACAAACTAACCGAGCAAATAAATTCTTTTGGTGGCATTTCGGGAGTCTTTTAACAGGTTCTTGGTCATAGGCTTTGCTGATGAACAAACAATTTTTATGGTCTCGGGTGCGAATATACCTGATCTCATCGGCTATCTGGGAAATAATCTTGATGCCCATTCCGCCTTCAGGGAGTTGCTCTAGGGTATTTGGCATTTGCATTTGCATAAGAAAAGTCCCCTCATGGAAAGAAACTAATTTTTAGTATCCACGATTTTAAGGTCGTGCATTGTGATAGGTAGATTGACCGTAACGTGATAATTTCCGTTGGTCTGGGTAATTGATTGCACTCCCTAAATGTAACTTGAATCACACTAATACGGTTAATGCAATCAAATTCGTTACTTTATCTCTATGAAAAATTTTTAGTCCCATCGATGACTAAAACGATTATCCAGCCTAGCTTTTGGACTCAGGGCTGGAGGGTAGAAGTGACAGACCCATTTAAATTTCCCTTGACCGCCTTGCCTGTTTGGTTTAGAGGTGTTTGCAGGCGGTCGGTATGATGCAGCAGTAACTTCTAGGGGAAAGGTAGCGTAGTGACCTTTATATATTCTAAATGATCAATGCGATCGCGCCTAGTATAGCACTACGCATTAAGGTTAGGACAATACAATTGGGTGAAAAGGCAACAGGCAACAGGCAACAGGCAACAGGGGAATGTCCTAACGTATCCCCGTAGGGCTATAAGTCATTGGACTCAATTCAAGTTGACCATGAGGAAACAGGGAACAGTAAGAGTTTGAGGTATAGTTACAAAACTTAATAGTGTTGGGCTGATTTCCACCAACTTACTGAATTGGTCGGTTGCGACAAGGCGGGTAAGCTGGGGTAGAGATTTCTAAACTTTTCTTTGCCGAGCTACGGCGCATGGTATAGCATAACGGAGAATGCGCTAAGACAATAGAGAACAATGGAAAACCCTGCCTCCCTTCATGTGGCGGTCACTGATGAAGCATTGGCAACCTCCGAACCCAAGTCCCCCGGCAGTTCCAGCTTATTTATACCAAAACTCGACCGGAAAAAGCCCCTGAGTGCGGCTTGGATTCCCTTTATCTTCTTAAGCATGGCGCTGTTCATTGTTAGCCTAGCCAGTCCCGTTTTAGCGTTGCGGAAAGGAAATAGTGGCGCTGAGGTGACCAATCTTCAGAAAACACTGCAAGCTGAGGGGTACTTTAATGGATCAATTACCGGGTACTATGGACCCTTAACCGAAGCCGCTGTTATCCAGTTTCAACAAGCCCACGGACTTAGCCCGGATGGTATCGTGGGGGCGAATACCACCGCCACATTAGAGTCTGACTCCGCCGCAGCAACGGATGCGAGTCTTGATACACCTCTAGAGTTTGAGTCACCCATACCAGAACCGGAGAAACCCGCCGTATCTGCCCGACCCAATTTTATTCTCCAACGGGGCGATCGCAATTCTCAAGTCACCTCTCTCCAGCGCAATTTACAAGTGGCGGGCTATTTCACGGGACCGATTACCGGGTACTATGGTTCAACGACCCAAGACGCCGTGATTCAACTGCAAAAAGCCCAAGGATTAACCGTAGATGGGATTGCCGGACCCAAAACCCGTGCAGCATTGGAATCAAGTCCAGTTGCATCCGCCTCACAAACTGCCCCCTCAACGGAAGCGACAGAGGATAGAATGGGATTCGCCAATCCTGGTTTAGTTCTCAAGCGCGGAAGTCGCAATTCCGATGTCACAGCGCTACAGAGAACATTACAAGCACAGGGGTATTATGACGGTCCGATTACAGGGTATTACGGCAACTTAACCGAAACTGCCGTGATTCAATATCAAAAAGCTAAGGGATTAACCGTAGATGGGATGGTGGGGGCTAACACCAAAGCGGCATTAGAATTGCCCTCTGCTACGACAACAGAGTCCCCAATTGAGTCTTCGACTGAGGAGTTGAATCAATCTACATCAGAGGAAAATGCTGACGAGAATACCTTTCATCAGGACTCATTCATCCAACCTGAGGAAAATTACGACCCGATTCCTTTGAATCAAGATTCGTTCTCGACACCGACAGAAAATTCCGACAATAGTCCCTTTAACCAGAACAGCTTTATTGACGAAGACAGCGAAAAAAAAAAGAACGATGAACAACGTCAGTCCAGCCAGATGACGCTCAAGCACACCATTTCTGGCAAAATTTCCCCCAAATCTATTGTGCATTCCGGTCGGGGTCTATTTTTTGCCCAGAATATGATGTACAGCCATACGATTACGGTGTATGACCGCCAGTATAATTTGGTCAAAACCATTGCCGATGCTGTCAATTTGCAGAAATATGGGCATTCTAAGGGGAATGGAACCTATAAAGGATCTCCTGTAGAAGCTGCTTTTTCCGATAATGGAAAATATGCCTGGGTGTCCAATTACCAGATGTATGGTTCAGGATTTAATAATCCAGGAAGTGACAAATGCAATCCTTCCAAAAAAACAGACAATAGTTTTTTATATCGCATCAGTACCGATAGTTTAGCGATTGACCAAGTGATTGAAGTTGGGTCTGTGCCTAAATTTGTCGCCACTAGCCCCGATAATCGATTTGCCCTAGTCAGTAATTGGTGTAGTTGGGATTTAAGTGTTGTCGATATTCAGCAAAATCAGGAAGTGCGGCGGATTAAATTAGGTCGCTACCCCCGTGGGATTGCGGTTGATGCGGCGTCCCAAAAAGCGTATGTGGCGGTGATGGGGTCTTATGATATTGCAGTTGTCGATTTAAATGATTTTTCCCTGGACTGGATCAAAAATATTGGAAATTCGCCACGTCATTTAAGTATTGATCCAGGTGGTCAGTATCTCTACGCCACGTTAAATGGGGAAGGAACGGTGGCTAAAATTGATTTATTGACAGGTAAGGTTTTACGAAAAGTTGTCACTGGAAATGCCCCCCGCAGCATGGATATATCCGATGATGGTGAATTTCTGTATGTGGTGAATTATCACTCGAATACCATGAGTAAAGTGCGTACCCGTGATATGTCAATTCAGCAAACGGTGAATACGAATGCGAATCCGATTGGAGTTACGTATGATCCAGAAACGAATCAGGTTTGGGTGGCGTGTTATTCGGGGACAATTATGGTGTTTCAAGACTAAAGATGTTGGATAGTGTAAGTGAATCGGGGGGAACAATGTAGAGACATACCAGGGTGTCTCTGGAAGCTGGGGGAGATGAGGGCGGGTTTTGAACAAACGTTATCAATAGCGAAAAAAAGTCCCTAAACCCGCCCCTACAGATTCACGCGCCATGCCCTCGAGAATCGCGAAGGGTCAAAACTCTACCTTCCCCTAACCAGTGAGTAATTATCAACATGGAAATTTATCAGCGCCACTCGTGGACTTTGACAGTTGAGGAAGCGACGGCGATTCAGAACCAACTCAGTGGTGAAATTATTACCTCGGATCAGTTGGGTGAGGTAAAGTATGTCGCGGGTGTGGATGTTGGTTTTGAGGACAATTCTGCGGTTTCCCGCGCCGCCGTTGCGGTTTTGAGTTTTCCGGAATTGCAACTGATCGAACAAGCGATCGCGCGTCGCCCAACCAACTTTCCTTATATTCCAGGGTTTCTCTCGTTTCGGGAAGTTCCTGTGGTACTGGATGCCCTATCTCAGATTAAGATAACTCCAGATCTAATTTTGTGTGATGGTCAGGGAATTGCCCATCCCCGGCGCTTTGGTTTGGCTTGTCATTTAGGATTATTGATTACAGTTCCCACGATTGGGGTAGCGAAGTCGCGATTAATTGGTCAGCATGAGGAATTACCCCCAGAGAAAGGCAATTGGCAACCCTTGCGACATCGGGGAGAGGTAATTGGCGCAGTTGTGCGATCGCGGACTGGGGTGAAGCCTCTATATGTGTCTCCGGGTCATCGGATCAGCTTACCTACGGCGATCGATTATGTCCTGCGCTGCACTCCGAAATATCGATTACCGGAAACAACTCGTTGGGCTGATAAACTAGCCTCAAACCGGATCAGTTAACTCCATTTTGATCAGGACAAGATAGAGGAAAGACGATTGTCAGCTAGCTAACTTCTTCAAAAATATCTAGGCGTAGGCGCACAGGTTTCTCATAAGGATTCTCTGCCCAAATTTTTTGAATCGGTGTAGCGGGATCGACGTTAATTGTTTGTGGCTTTCCTGGGGTACAGTTATAAGTTTTCATACAATCACCACAGCGAATCGGCTTTTCTCCGCGCTGAACATAAATAATCAGTCGGGTTGCGGGTGAATCAAGCTGAATCGATTGTCGCGATCCCCCACCTAAAACATTGAGAAAGTACGATTTTAACGGTGACTTGCTCAGTTGCTGAACTTCAACGCCATTCTGAGCAAGTGTTGGCAAATTTTCAGCTTGAGCAGGAGAGAAGCAACAAATCGAGAATAATAACGTTAGGCTCAAAAGTATTATTTTCATTTGTTTAGTCCAAAAAAGCAACAATGGGCAAGCGCAAACAGGTTGCTGATCATTTATAAATATTAAGAGTATAGGTTTGCACGATCAATCATGAATATGTCAAACTGAAATGTACCTCGATGCATCCAATCAATTACACGATTGAGGAATTAATACATGGCAGATGACCAAGTTGAAGCCCTAATTGATCAAATCTTCCAGCTAGGAGACGGCTCTTGGGAAAGGGTGCTTCATGCCCTAGCCACTCGTCTGAGAACCCGTTCTGTTGCAATGCAGGCGATTGGTGATCCAGAAAGTTCTCGGTTACTAGCAGCCGCTAAGTTACTGGAATTGGCAACTGAAGCGGATGAAGTGGTTAGCTTAGGGACAATAGAAGAAGATATATCGGATCAATAAGTCATTTCAGGAAGTATAGCAGTAGATACATCGATTAGGACTTTCCGAACTGTTGTAGAGACGTTGCATGCAACGTCTCTACCATAAAATGTGTCCTAACCGCTATGGCGAGCGCGTCTGGTACATTTCAAACTATTATCCAGTATCAGTCACTCTCAATCAGCTTTTCATCAGCTTCAATTAAGGCTTCCTGGAGTAAGGGGGAGAGGTTTTCAGTTAAACGTCCAGCGCGGATAAATTCAGCGTAGGTATCCGCCTCAATATCAACCATTCGCTCTTGCAGTTGTTCCATATCCAAGTCTTGTAACTGAGGATGATGATGGAGCAATTTGTCAAGCTCAGTTTGAATATTTTCGAGTTGACCATCAACCAGTTTGATCTGATACTGACAAAACTCTGAATTCATTTCGTTTTTCGTCGTTGCTGACTCTAAATAACCTTTGACTCGATTGAGTGCCACACGACGGGCGATTGCCTCAGAATATTTCTGACGCACAGGTTGATCACCAATTAAATTCAGTTTCTCCAGGAGGAATTGGGTGGTTAATCCCTCAACTAAAAGTGTAAACAGTACCACACCAAACACCGTCCCAATAATATCTTGTCGTCCCTCCAAAGTCACCGGAACACTTAAAGCCAGGGCGATGGAAACCGAACCCCGTAATCCTCCCCACCACAACACCGTTTGTTGTCGCCAACCTATATCAGACTTGACAACTGCATTACTAATCGTGGCTAAACCGTAAATTGAAATTATCCGGGTGAAGAGAACGGCACCAATGGCAACGCCAATTAAGCCAAGGTTTTGTCCCAGGCGAGGAAAATCAATTTGGTCACCAATGAGGAGAAAGACAATTGAGTTGACAAAAAATGCCAGAAAATCCCAGAATTCGGAGACAATTAAGCGGGTGCGGGGGTTCATGCCAATTCGGGAACCAAAGTTGCCCAGCACTAACCCCACAGTAACCACGCCAATTACGCCAGAACCGCCAAGTTCTTCGGTAATTAGGTAAGTGCCATAAGCAGAAACTAACGTCAGGGATTGTTCAACCAGGGGTAAATCAAAGCGTTGGGTGAGAAAGGAAATACCAAATCCAATTAAGCAACCGACACCGATACCAATTCCGACAAAAGTAAAGAATTGGGCGACGGTGGTGGATAGGGAAAATTCCTGCGTACCGAGGGGAATACCCACCAATAAAAGAAAGGCGACGACGGCGACACCATCATTAAATAAGCTTTCCCCCTCCATCAGGGTTTTCAGGCGTTTATCCGCCCCCAATTCTCGAAATAGGGCAATAACGGATACGGGGTCAGTCGCCGCCAGACTCGCGCCGACTAATAGTGCGATCGCCAGGGGTAATTCGGTAAATTGGGTAATGGTAAAGGCTATTCCCAGCACCGAAATTACCACTCCCACCACCGCAAACAGAATCACCGGGATTAAATCCCGCCGCAAATCCCGCCAACGGATATTCCAGGCGGCTTCAAACAGGAGGGGAGGCAGGAAAATCTCTAGAATCAGTTCTGGGGATAGGTTGACTAGACGCACATCGACAAAGGCTAAACCCAAGCCGACAATAACCAGAAGTAAGGTATAGGGGATTTTACGGAACAACGGAAAAATCCGGGAAACGGTGGCGACGCTGAGAGACACCGACAGCACCAAGAGAAATTGTTCCAGATTCTGCTCAATGGCAGCTTCGCTGATAGCGGATTCTACGGACATGAATAGAACTCCAAGGATACTGGCACTTTTGATATAACAGTACAACCTAGCGCAAGCAACACTATCTAGCGTAGGACTCTTTCCTCTCACCTATGCAATTGTAAGCAAAATTGAGGGAAAGTCACCCAGTTGACCATTAGCCTGATTGCTCTATTCCAAGCACAGCCGAAGCATTATGTCAAGATAAAGATAGACTTTCCGTAGAACGCAGCTTGGTATGAGGCGTGATTAGGAGCGATCAAGTTTTTAAGGCTGTGGGTGAATCCATTAATGTAATTGTGCAATACCGATGGGAAATGTTCAAGCCTTGAAAAATAATGACATTATCACCATTCACTCTCTAGCTCAGGCGAGTTAGCTTTTGGGTTCACTGGGTACAAAAAAGGCTCACGCCTAACAAATCTAAGGATTCATCGACAAGTTCTTGATCAGAAATCGTCAGTGTATCAACACTAATAATTTCGATGTCGTCTATGTGAGTAAAGAGAAATGATTGTGTGGGACTGATGGTAATATCACCATCGGCAATCATACCAACTGTAGCATTAGGTGTGGCATTACCCGTAATAGAAGGAGTCTCACCGTTACTACCATGGCGGATAGTAATCTCACCATTATTATCCCCACCTGCGCTGGAAATGTTGGCATCTTCGCCGTTAGCGTCTGTGAAGGTGTCAGTGACATGGAAGAATTGACTTGCGGTAATATTTATGTTATTTCCTTTGTCATTGTTACATCCTTGAGCATTAATATTTCCGCCCCTACCACGACTAAGATTCTGAGCGTTAATTGGACTAACGATAATATTGCCGCCATTAGTCAAAGTAATGGCTCCAGCATTCTGCTCGGCACTTGAATTAATATCACCTGTGCTTATGTTGTTATTCGCAGAAAGAGCGATCGCACCATCATTAATACTCATAAAGCTAGTGTTAAGGGTTCCAGCACTGGTGTCAAGATTGCCATCTAGATTAATCCTGACACTTCCGACTATTCCTGTTGGGTGCATGTCAACTTTGTAGGTTGGGTTGAGGAACGAAACCCAACGTATCCGGTTAGCTGGAATATGGCGTGCAAATCTGACATGCTCCCTTCCTATTTCTGTCGATACCGATATTTTACTACCGTTGATTAACTGTAAGTTTTCTAAGCCTTGTAAACGAATATCTTGGCTTTCACTGGATAGGTTAGAGGCTGATAGCGGCGAGTTCTCACTTAGGCTTAACTGTTGAGTATTTATCGTTACTTCCCCAAGTTTACCGCCTTCAGTGGCTGCAACGGAGAGGCGACTGTTGTTGAGAGATACTGACTCAACCGAATTTTCTCCTGCATTAATCCTGACACGTCCGGCTGTTCCTGTTCGGGTGGATGCTGATATTTCACTCGAAGTTGTACTGTCTTTAGCGGGGTTGATTTTATCGGTTTGAATGTTACCCTCTGTGTTGAGAGTCATTTCTCTAGAACGAGTCCCTAAGCTTGAGCTAAGGATTTCTTTACGGCTAGTAAATTGGTTACGGTTGGAAAGTATAGTGATTTGACCTGGATTAACAGTATCCTTGGTGGTTAGAACTGGGTTTTTAGAAGTAGCTTTGTGGCTTTTTGGCTGATTTCTAACTACAGTGCTGCTCGATTTCTGAGGATTAGATGCTTTAAGCTTTTCCGGTTTTGATATAACTTCCGGGGATAAATCTGGAGAGTTGAGGGCAATTTTATCTTTCGGAATGGAAGTCGAGATATCAGGCGCTGACTTAGTGTTCTGGGAGCATTCCTCTGTAGGGCTATTTTCCTGACAGGAGGAGATATCTTTTGAGATTAAAGGCTGGGACGAAATTTGGTCACTTAAGCGGGAATCCTTTTGCTGGGAAGGTTTAGGGGTGACTGTTTTATGATTATTTATGTGGGCGATTTGTCTAGGTTCTGCCGAGGGATGGCTATTCTTTGATAAAGAATAATTTTTTATCCCGTCTTGCTTGGTGTTTTTATTCTGGCTAAAATCATTGACATGAGATTTTAAATCCCTTACAAGATTTGTTATCAAAGGCATTATTTCTAAAACTATTTTATTGTTATTGTCTGCTTTTTCGTCTACGGTTGATCTACTTTGGCAATTAGATGACCTAAACATATTATTCTCAATCTGACAGGATTGCCACAAATAGGGGGAGCTAATTAACCCCAATAAAAACAGTAGAATTTCTCGATTAAATTTACTGAACTTAAGCTGTCTAAAGGGATTGATCCAGGAGGGTAGGTAAAGCCTACTCCAGCTAGCACAATAGGGTTCCCAATTTTGATGGGTTGTCGTGTACTTACATAATAGTTTATCTACCCTATCGTAAATGCTCTGCGGCTCCTCTTCTTGACTTAAATATGAAATTTTACTTTTAGTTTTGCAGTTCACAGGAGAAAGCACTGCAACATTCTCTTGGGGATGAGGGGGCTGGGGGGTTAGGTGTGATATCGATTTTTCTAGATGGTGTGAAACGTCAAAAAAGTCATCGGGTTCATTGTTTATTGATTGTTCATAGCTATCCTGTTGATTGCTTTCCTCAAGGGGTATGTAGAAAACATCCTTAGAGGACGGCATTTCTGGTGTCTCTGGCTCAGTTGCTGAGTGGGTGGTAGGATTGACAGGGAATTCAGCCCCACAGGAAAACTGCTGCTTTTCTAAACAGGCTAAAATGGTTTGTGTGTTTTCTGGTCGATGCTCTGACAAGGGGGTCATTAAGCGATCGATAAAATTAGCTAAATCCTGGGAAATTTGGGGGGCATGATCCCGCCACGAAATGAGCTGATTTTCCGGTGAGGGTTCAAATTCGGTGGGATGTCTACCTGTGAGTAGATGAACCAGGGTTCGCCCTAGGGCAAAAAAATCGGATTGGGGAGTGGCTGAACCTTCGATTTGTTCGGGTGCGGAATAGCCTTCGGAAATGACGCGAGTCATATCCTGGGGTTCCAAGGTGTCGGGTTGAGTGGGTGTGACTTCTTTAACGGTGCCAAAGTCAATTAATACCAGTTGCTCATTGGGGCGGAGCATAATGTTGGAGGGTTTAATGTCTCGATGAAAAAGCCCGTTTTGATGAACGTTGTCTATAATTTCTATAAGTTGGTGCAGCCAATCGATGGCAGAGGCTTCGGAAATGCGTCCATTTTCGGTTAACCATTGTTGTAAGTTTTGTCCTGGAATATGTTCCATGACGAGGCAATGCAAGGACATAAAACTGGATTTAGGGGCAAGACTAAAGTAGCCATCTGGCTCAACTTTGGGAATTCCAGGATGTCTGAGCCACATCAAAATGCGGGCTTCTCGTTTGAAGAGACGAATCCAGTCGGGATGGTTGTATTGGAGGATTTTGATAACTTTTCGGGTTCCCCAATTTTCCGGGGATGAGTCCCAATCTTCGACTTCAAAGAGTTCGGTATTGGCTGTTTTTTTTAAGTCGCGTAGGGGTTTGATCAGGCGATAGCGATTGTTAATCAGTAAGGGGGTGCCGCAAGCTTGACAATAGTCTAGCTCATTTGGGTTTTGCCGCTGTTGGCAATTCGGGTTAATACAGTAGATGCGAGAATTCAGGGTTTCAGTCATCGGTTTTTAGGTGATTAGTTTTTGGTCACTACTCTCACCCTCTGTTTCATTTTACATTTAATGGCAGGATTTGATTTTGGGAAGGGTGGAAGATGCACGCATTAAGCTGTTGCTGTATTTAGAGTGAAGGAAGGTAACGGGCAACAGGCAACGGGGAATACACAATTTAAATCCTTATCAGCGTATTCTCCAAATTTAGAAGGCAGATGTTAATCGAGAAATGTGGCAGTTAGAGAGCGGAGATTATGGAAGGAATAGCCAATGTCTAGGGGGGACTGTTCAGCTAAGTGCCATACCAGTTTATCCAGTTGTTCTGCCATTTTTTGGCGAGGTATAGCCGGGGGCTTAATCTGAGTTTTAATCGTTTCTATCAGGGGGGAATTTTGCACCTCTGGGGGGGTGAATTCTGAGAAACTGAATGGGGTTAGGGCATAATTTTTGACGAAGTGGATTTTTTCCAGGTTTCGGGTGCTGATTAAGCCACGGATTTCTATGCAAACTTGATGAATGAAACGGTTGGCAACATATTCTTTGACCACTACGGGTAGGGTGAAAATTGGTTTTCCTGCTTTGATTACCTTTTCAACCAGTGAGCGTCGCACCAGAGAGTCCACGATCTCGAACAGTTGCTGGGTGGGAATTGGTTGCCAAAAATAGTCCTGGAGTTGGGATAGGGACAGGAATTTTTGTTCAATAGCTAACCAGTACAAGGCTTCTTGTTCTAACGGTGATAAGCGGTGAAACTGTTCCTCTAGAAGTGCCTGAATTTGACCAAAGACAAAGGTTTTGCGACTTAAGAACTCTGAAACTCGACCTTGAAATAAGTCTTGAATCGTTGTTGCGGCTATTTTTAGGTTTAAGGGATTTCCTTGGTAGTGGTCAACGAGTTGACTCCATTGGTGGGAATCGGATAACTCTTTGGCTTGAAAGATATATTGGGCTTCGGCTAGGGACAATCCCTGGAGTGTGAGGGTGCGAATGGGTAGATTTTTCCCCGCCAAACAGTTAATATCTTCGGGTTTTTCGGGAGAGATAATCACGACACTGCTTTGATGGTAGGAGTTTCCCAGGCGTCTGAGGATTTCTCCATAGCCTTGGTAGTCTTGGTGATAACGCCCAGCCAGTTGACCGGATTGGAAAATTGCCTCGGTGTTGTCGAGTACAAGGAGACAGCGATGGGTTTGCAAGATGTGAAACAGGAGTGAGACTTGACTGCGGAAATCTTCTGGGAAATCATCGGGGGATGGGGAACAGAGGAATTGGAGTAGGTGGGTTAAGAAGGTTTGTACGGATAGGGGCTTGTGTAGCGATCGCCAGATGACATACTCAAAGTGGTGTTGTATCCGTTGGGCGAGTTTGACGCCGAGACTGGTTTTGCCAATTCCGCCTATACCGAGTAGCGCCACGAGGCGACAGTTGTCGTTGACAATCCATTGCTGTAATGTTTCCAGTTCCTGGGTGTGTCCGTAAAAAATGGAGACATCGGGGGCTTCTCCCCAATCATGGTGATTCCGGGGGGTGGGGTTGGGGTCAATGGTTGGTTTTGGACAGGTACTATTGGCGCAATCAACCAGGATATGATTGAGTTCGCCCGGTTCAATACCTAATCCCTGGGCTAATCTTTTCACGGTTTCTGGTCCGGGTTGGGTGGTTTTGCCGTTGCGAATTTTGCTGATATTGCCCTTATCTATTCCGGTGCGGCGTGCGAGTTCGTTAGTCGAGGGCAGTTGTTCACCTAGTCGTTCCTTCAGGGCGTTTTGGATACACGCCGCCCGCTGGTTGGCAAATTTTCCTGACATAGTGGTCGTTTTTGAATGTAAAGGTTGGGGTTAATGTTTCACTTTAGACGTTTATATCCTAAATGGGTTGCTGGTGACCGTTGCAATTTAGCAACGGTTGCAAGTGCAACGGGTTGACGAATGACAACTTCCCAAGAGCTGTTGAGTGGGTTTATAACTAATTCATCGGCTCACGGGTCATCAGTTGTAATTATCCAAAGAAGGCAATATGGCATTATACAAAGTCGAAAATCAATGGGGAGGAAATTCCGCTCCTTGGAATCCTGGGGGCAACTGGGTGATTGGCAGTCGCTCTAATCAAAATGTCGTCGCTATCAACGTTAAGTCTGACGATGGTGGACAAACCTTGAACGGAACCATGACTTACTCTGGTGAAGGTTCGATTGGCTTTCGGGCTACCAGAACCAGTGGAAATAATTACACTGTCGAAAATCAATGGGGAGGAAATTCTGCTCCTTGGAATCCTGGGGGTAACTGGGTGATTGGCAGTCGCTCTAATCAAAATGTCGTCGCTATCAACGTTAAGTCTGACGATGGTGGACAAACCTTGAACGGAACTATGACTTACTCTGGTGAAGGTTCGATTGGCTTTAAGGGTACTATGGTTGAAGAGAGTGCTGATACAAAGGTAAATTCATACATCCGATTTCCAGAGACACATCCTTCCACATGGAAAGATCCAGGAAAAGTTCATTTTGACAAAATCAACCACTCTTTTGATACTCATGTATGGCATCACACAAAAGTTAACTGGTGCAACCGAACTACTCCCATCAAGAGGATTCACATTAATGAGGGAGAGCTATACATTGATGGACACCATATTGTGAATCCGCATTGGGGAAGAGATTTTGTCTCTTTTGCACAAGAAGTAGGCGGTAAGTTTCGATCGGGACATTTAAATTTTACGCCAGATGGTCATGCTTTTACTGGGCATATTTTTTTAGGAACGAATGGCAATGATGCACAACAACACCAAGTTGCTGGTGTTGTCCCACCAACTGTATATACGACAAAAGTAGCAAAGAGCGGTGAGACGAAACCTCCTAAAAAAGATGTACCCGACTGGTTTCCACAAAAAGCTCGTTCGTTTATTGATGATGATGGGGCTTATAAGGGATCGAATGTTAGTTCTTTTTCAGCTTCAGATTGGGAAGATGGTGTAACTATAACCATAGGGTATAAACTCGATGCGAATGCACATGGGACTAAGTTACCAACACCTTACTGGGAAATAGCTGGTGACAAAAGATTGGGAAAAAGAATTATTCCTTCTGTTTCTCCAAAAGGCAACTTAGTGCTGACAGAAACAATCCCCGTGATGGAAGCAAATTCAATAGTCAAACAATTTGGGGATCAGTTTCCTGTTGAACTTACCGTCGAAGTCACTCTATTTGCAGGACATTTTGTGGGTTATATCCGAAAGTGGGATAAAACAAAATTTGAAGTCAGTAAAGAAATTTTTGCCTTTGTAGGACAAGCAATTCCGAATCAAACAAAGATTTCTCTTCCTCATACCAGAAATACTTCCAACTTCCATGTGTTGGCAGGTTTACAAAGTGCTACCCCATCATCCTTGAGTATGGCAGAACTTGTGGGGTTAGTTGCAGAACATAATGCACTTCAAGAAACATCTTGGGCAATGATTCAAGATAATATGAAGTGGGCTCTTGACCAAAAAGGTGGCGATCAAAAACAATGGCTTACCAATTTTTTTAGTGAAAAATCTTCTAATTTTTCAAAAAGCAGGCAAGATTTAATTAAAAAAGATTTGAATTTTTACACCGACAAAATGGCAGTTTCAATTCTTGCCCACAGTTTCCAAAATATATCTGGAACGGGAGAGTTGAAACCTGAATATAAACTAACATCACAGCAAGATACCAATATTTTATTCTGGATGCGGGCTGGTCTTGGCACATCGAAGGGGTATAGTCGCCAAAACCAAGGTATCTTCTTACAGACTTATGCTGCATCTGTCCCAAGGATACAAGATTATATTGCCGACCAAAACTCACCTGGTGGAACAAATTGGGCACAAGAACTTTATAATCAACTTACAAATCCCGCCACGCTAAATCTGACTGCACAAAAAATTATATTTGGAAGTGGTAATAATTCTGCTGGTCTTACAGAAGTCAATCGACATTCAACACTTTTGCAAGTTTTACAACCGACTGGCGACCTGGCAAAAAAATACCACAATATCATAGTGCAAAGGATTCTTCAGGATCAATCATTGACTACCTGTATAGATTTATCAGATCCTAAAAAGATAGCACCTTGGTTAGAGGATGTGCTTAGGGGTTTTGCAGAGGCCTATGAGTCAGGGCGTCTGCAAATTAAAGATCCAGCCAATCAGGCTGCAATTGATGCAGCTAAAGTGGCTCTTGATGCAGATCTAGCAAAAGCCAAGGGTTTTGTTGAACTAGCAGCAGCAAGTGCGGATATCATTGCTGCTGCAAACGCTGGAGCCAAAGCAGCTGATTATTGGACAAATCTATTTAAGTCATCTCAGGGTCTTGCCAAAGTCTATCCTGGTGTTGCGCTTTTGTTTTACTTTGGAGCTTTTGTGGGTGGGATATACGGTACAAGTCAAGCTTTTGCACAGTTTGAACAAGAACCCTGGAATGAGAAAGCCGAACTGGTTACATCTTGGGTTGTTATTGGTTTAAAAATCCTTGAAAATGCTCCTACCATGATGAGAGTTGTATGGTCAGGAGGAAGAACGGTAGCAAGTGCTATTGGACGGGGTGGAAGAAATGCAATAACTGCTATCAGAAACTGGTCGAACACTGCACAGCAAGGGGGGGATTTAGGTTTACAGGAAGCAGATTATATTGCCATAGAAGACCTTTCTATGGCAAGTAGTAACTCTACAATTCTTGATGAAGGAATTGAATTGTTAGTGAGAAGAGATCCTACTTTTATGGAGAGAGGGACTCAAGCTCTTTCAGAAATAGCCGATGCCGCACTAGCAGCAATTAGAAATGCAGGATCACGTCTTAGCAATGCGATTGGAGAAGCCATAGAAGCTGTAGGAAATGCCTGGTCACGTTTTGTCAATTTTGCTGAGACGTCAATTTTACCGTTACTTAGCAAAGCTCTTACTGGAATTTTTGCTGTGGCTTCTGTGGCAATGGCAGTTTTTTCCACTGTCGAGTTTATTCAAGATATTGAAGATGGCAAAGGTACCGAAGAAACCATCCTTGATGGTGTTATGGCAGCATCGGCATGGGTTGGAGCCGCTGCAGCTGTATATATGGGGCTGGCGACCTTAGAAGTAGTTGCAGTGGTATCTTGGGTTCCCGTTGTCGGTGCTGTTGCAGCTGTCATCGGAATTGTAGCTGCTCTCTGGGCAGCATTCAGTCCAAAACCCACACCACCTACACCACAAGAGAGCTTTATGAAGAATTACGGGAAGAAAGCGGTAGCAGCGGACGGCTTCATCAAAGCTGCTCCAACCGGATGGACAAAAGATCAGCCAGTACCAAAGTACAACGTATATAACCCCCAACCCGCTATGACTTAATTACTTTCTGTTTTATCTCTCTGATAACACTGGGTTTATCAGAGAGATTTGGTCTTGTATTCATCAGGAGAATTTTTATGGCACTCAGCGTAGAGAACTTATTTGAACTTGCCGATCACGAAGTCAAGAGTAACGTAACAACAGGATTTACGAACATGCTCCAAAATGCAGGGAATGGCGTTCGCAATGTGTTTTTTCCGAATCCACCGTCAGCTATTTCTCCGAAAAATGTGGCTTTTGTGAACGATGTTGCTTGTGCATTTATCTGTTCAGCAATTTCCTATAGTAGTAGATACAATTTTGCCAATTGTGTCAATCGAGGGAGAGCAGATGATTTTTGGAAGAGAAGTTTGACTCAAGCCAATGCTAATTGTATAGCTGAAGGTAGTCATTTATATACTCACTATTTTCTTGATTATTGTAGGAAGGATGAAACTACTTTCAGGATGTATCAGGAAGATGGGGGTAGCAAATGGGCAAAAAGACTTCACGATGCTGTTGTTACTGCTCCGTTCATAAATGCCAAAATAGTCATAATTTTTGAAGAACCCAATTGGTTAGAAAATCTTAATCTCATCTTTTTCAAACTTCATCAACTAGATCCCAGCTATGTTCAGTCTACACTCGATAGATGGAAAGTAGCTTATCCTGACAAAGGCATTATTGCACAATGGGAAAAATTTCATTTTATTCCCTATCCTAATTTCACCCATCTTCCCAAGCAATTTATGGGTAATGTCAATAACGCTATTTCTAAAAAAACTCAAACGGGTAAAACATTTATACCCGCTTTTGGTGGTCCGGGAGCAGCAATGGCATCAGGATATATATACGACTATGCCTATGGAAAAGCTGTTGCAGATTGGCTTGCTGGACGACCGAATCAACTTGGTTTTAGAACATCAACAAATTATAAAAATACGGAGATAGAAGACCACAGCCCAGCAGCAGTCATAGGACGTTCCATCACACATGGGTGTTGCTTTGTAAAGGGCACTAAAATCAAGTTAGCAAATGGTGAGGAGAAGACTATAGAACACCTTGCTGAAGGTGATAATATATTAACCAAAGATGGGCAAATTGCTTTTTATTCCGATGAAAAGATCATAATTAAAATGCCCCATAACGGAGTAATTTACGGCATTGATGATGGTTTACAAAAAGGATTGCCTTTTTTTACAGGACACCATTTGTTTTGGGCAAGAGATATATCCGGTCAAGAAGGCTGGAAAGCAATTTTTCCAGACGATGCGAAAGAAAATAACCCAAGCCTTAAAGTCGGTAAACTACAGTCAGGTGATACTATTTTTCGGCTTAAATCATTCAATCTAGTAGAATATCAAGAAGTCCGAATCAAGGATTTTACAAAAGCTGTTATCCAAGAAGGTGATTTTATCTTTGGGCTTCATCTTTTGGATGGAGATAGAAGTTATCATGCAAATGGTTATATCGTTGGCAACAACTACCCGATCATTACACTCAAGCGAATTAGAGATGGATTTAAGAAACTCTCGGAAGTTGAACGAAAACATCTTGCTGATAGTCTACAAGATATCTTACCAACAGCGGAAATTGTGTTTGGTCGGAATGTTACCCGAACCCTTGATAAATATCTTAATCAACACATTTCTGAACCTCAATCTGTCTTACCGCAAGAGATCATCGAAACTGATAATTAGATAATTTAACTTAGAATTACTATCAAATTACTATTGGTATTTTGATTCTAAAAATTAAGATTTATTTAAATTAGTAAGCAGTGCAAAAGTGGAATCACCTACCGCCACGTTCGCCTATTACACCTACTGCACATCTTGAATGCTTAAGCCAGTAATCATGACATTTATTTATATAAAAAGATAGTACTTAACAGTTTGATAGGTATGGTTAGGGAGTGCGATCGCTCCCCCTTCCGATTTCGCCCCGACTCACGAGTGAACTTCTGATGTGCTGAGACCATAACCCCATTCAGCCCCCAGATACAACCTAACAGGAGAGAAAAAACTGTATGGGCAAGGGCATAAAGATTAGCTTACTCCTGGAACCTGCCTAATTCTATCCTTAAATCTGAGAGATTTAACAGCCATGTCTAAAACTATCCCAATCGATAAAACCCTAAACTCCGCCAAGACAACAACCTTAGCTCAATCCCAAAACACCACTCCTACCCCTAATTACCCATCAGCATTTGCTCAAGCACTCAAGGAAATTGGGCAAATCTCACCTCTAGACTTTGCCCAACGCTATCCCCATAACGCCCAATATCTACCTCAACTCACCTGGAACCCCACCACCGCCCAATTAGGGTCTGCTGAATAAGTCTTGTGGTGGCGAGAGGCAACAGGCAACAGGCAACAGGCAACAGTTTCAAACCTCTGGTGAGGTAAAATTCGGCACTTACGCAGGCGGAAATCCCAGGATTTTGAGGCTGGTAGTGCAAAAACCTTGCACTTGTTGGGGAG
Source organism: Coleofasciculus sp. B1-GNL1-01 (assembly GCF_040220235.1). Classification (NCBI taxonomy): domain Bacteria; kingdom Bacillati; phylum Cyanobacteriota; class Cyanophyceae; order Coleofasciculales; family Coleofasciculaceae; genus Coleofasciculus; species Coleofasciculus sp. B1-GNL1-01. The sequence goes on along the minus strand of NZ_JAVJTO010000099.1, from coordinate 24,214 downwards.
AAAAATGGCTTGAAATCCAAATCTTGTCTACCTTCCACACTCATGCAGCAAGCCCCAATTATGGGATCAATTCAATATAGACCCCGACGAACATAACTCAAACCAAAACCGAACCACCTGGCGTCTGGACGACTTTCGCTTGAATGACACCGAACGCGCTATTTTCCAGAAAAATGGCTTTGTAGTGAGTGAACGCCTAGGTGCCGAAAGTTTCGCGACTCTGTTCTATCGTATCTACAGTAACGACCTACCCGTTTTCGTGTCCACCGATGCATTACTTCATGCGTGGCACCGCTCTTTTGATGCTATGCTTGCTGAACTCGAAGAAGATTATCTAGCCGCATCCCTGGACGAAATCCTCACAGGAATGGCAGCCCAACTCTCCAAGGCTCAAAACCAGTATGGTCAGGGCATCCTACAATCTAGTCTACTCGATGCCGACTACTTTCTCGCCGTTGCCCGTTCTCTGCTGTCGGGGAATCCCGTTAAAACGTCCTTAAATCAGGATACTCGTGTCGCTGAAACCCTCAAAGCCATAGAAACGGAACAACGTCAGAAATTCAACCTCTTTGGACGTCAGCGGGTAATGGACTTTTCCCAATTTAAACCACGGGGACATTATGAAAATTCCCCGGCGCTCCAGAACTACTTTCGTGGGATGATGTGGTGTGGTCGAGTCGATCTCCGTATCGCGGGTAATCCTGGAGAAGCCTCACCCCGAGAACTCGGTGCAGCGATTGTACTTCACAACTTACTCAAACAAGCCAATAAATTTGAGCAATGGCAACAGTTTGACCAAATGCTACAAACATTTGTAGGCAAGACAGATTCGCTGACATTTGCACAATTAGACCAACTCTTAACCGATACCTTCATTCAATCTCCGGCAGATGTGAAAGATTTGTCAACATTAGAGCAACTCCAACTCGATATTTCAACTCGCCAACTTGGGGTTCAGAACATCCGCAGCCATGACTATGCATCCCCTCCGGAAGGCGAAAGCATACCCTTACCCCGTTCGTTCACACTTCTAGGTCAAAAATTTGTATTAGATAGCTGGGTAACAACCAAAATCGTCTTTGATGAAATCCTTTGGAATGGTGAGAACGTTCAGCGCCGCATCCCCACGAGTTTAGATGTAGCGTTTGCTGCATTGGGGAATAATCAGGTAGTGCCAGAATTAGTTACCCGGATGACGAATTCCCAAGGACACAAATTCAGAGATGGACTCAATTATCAGCATAACTTAGCAGCAGTTAAGACAGTGGTTGACGAACAGAATCCAGCCGTTTGGGAAGAAAGCATTTACATGAATTGGCTGGCTACATTGCGAGAACTCTCTGCACCCACCACAGACGAGAAATATCCCGAAGCCATGCGTACCCGTGCTTGGGCGATGAAAACACTCAACACTCAACTGGCATCGTGGACACAATTGCGTCACGATACCATTTTATATGCCAAACAATCATACTCCATCAGCGTCTCCTGTTACTACCCAGCAGGTTTTGTCGAACCCAGACCGACGTTTTGGTCTCGCTTTGAAACCATGGCGCGACGAGCCGCTAATTTGATTGAAGAAACCCCTTTTCCAAAGGATGGGCAATATCTACAGCAAAGACAATCATCATTCTTAACAAATTTCGCCCAGAAGTTAGGAATACTGAAGCAGATTTCCGAGAAAGAATTGGCACAGGAGGAACTAACGGAAGCGGAAACTCAATTCCTGAAAAATATTGTGGAAATTCATCGTGGTTATGCAGGAATAAAACGATACAATGGCTGGTATTCAAGTCTTTTTTATGAAGAACCGGAAGATTCGGATAAATGGGATGCAATTGTCGCCGATGTGCATACCAATGTCCCCGATCCAATGGTTGGTGATCCCGGAAGTGTGCTGCATCAAGGTGTCGGGAATGTGGATTTAATGATGATTGCGGTGGATAACGGTGAGGATAAAATGGTTTATGCTGAACCCACACTGAGTCATTATGAATTTGAAATGCCCGGAGTTTCCAGAAAATCAGATTCTGAGTGGCAAAGGGATATTAAGCAAGGTAATCTTCCACCTCGACCCGATTGGACAACCGATTATCTCGTACCTGTAGCCTCTCGATAACCCAGAAATTGTCTCTGCACTGCACAGACAATTAACCTGGACAACCGCGATCGCAATTTCAGCCTACTCATGCAACAGGTACATCTAAAACCAAGCATCAGTGGCTTACAGCAGTTTTCAAGTTATAGCAACCGCCAAGACGGTTAGGACACATCATTTATGTAGAGACGCGCCATGGCGCGTCTCTACAGACGATGATTGCTGCGGTTACCTTATGGGAATTGCAGATCCGCGTCTACAACCGCCCAGTTAACCGTTAAGTTAACTAGGGTTCTTCGGTTATTGCAGGCATTGGTTCTAAGGAATTGGATGATGGATTTGATGAAATATTCAGTTGATTCAGATATTGATCAACGGCATCAATTTTATCCAAATTGCCTTCTTCAATAAACAAATTCCTGGCTTCTAAAAGGAAAGAAACCGCCTCTTGTCCCCGTCCAACTTGCTGGAGGGCAATTCCCAGATTGTAAAACGCGAGTGATAGTTTGGGATTGAGTAGAATGGCTTGTTGATATTCGGAAATCGCGTCCTCATACTGCTGATTGCGATGCAGCGCTACGGCTAAATTGTAGTGTGCCAGCGAATCGTAAGGATCGAGTGATATAGCGCGTTCTAGGGACGCGATCGCTTGTTCATATTCGCCATTTTTAATCAGTGCGGCTCCCAATTGGCGGTAAGCATCCACATTGTCAGGATCTATCTGCGTCACCCAATCAAATCTGCGAATGGCTTCTTCCACATCCCCTTGTTGCAGAAAAATTAGCCCCAGTCGATAGTGAGCGGGTGCAAATCGGGAATTGATTTGGGTTGCTCTGAGAAAGGAATTTTTGGCTTCAGTAATCTGGTTTTGTTGAGCTAGTAGCAATCCTAGTTGATAATGGGCTTGCACGAATTGTGAATCATTGCGAAGGGCTTGCCGTAATGCAGCGATCGCCGAATCGACTTGGTTTTGTTTGGCTAAGAGTAATGCCAAATTATACTTGGCAACCGCTGAGTTGGGATTGAGGCGAACGGCTTCTGTGTATTCACTCAGCGCTGCTTCAGTGTCACCGACGGCTTCTAATGCCAAGCCTAGATTATAACGAGCGGCGGCTAAATTGGGATCAATCGCGATCGCTTGTTGATAGGCGCTAATCGCTTCCTCAATATTGCCTTGTTGGTATAACATCAAGCCCAGATTGTAATGCGCCTCTGCCATATTCGGATCAAGACCAATCGCCATGCGGTATTGTTCAGCCGCTGAGTCAATTTGACCTTGCTGAAATAGGGCATTTCCCAGTAAATACCGTGCCATGGGGATAAACGGATCTTCCTGGAGGGCTTTGCGAAAGGCTAACTCGGCGGCTTTGAAGTCGCTGCGGTTATAGCGCATGACACCTTGTTGAAAAAATGTCGCCGCTTCTAGGTCATTCGTGTATAGTCCCTCAACTAACTGCTTACTGTGCTGGCGCTTGGGTAGACTATTGGACAAGGCGGGACTAACCGACAGGAAACTGAGTGCGATCGCGGCGGCGGCAAGTCCAAAGCGGAGGTGGTAGTGTTTAGACATGGTAGAAGACGATTGGGAAATTAAATAAGGAATGTGGGCGGGGGAAAGAGTTTATAGCGTCCTATCTTAATAATGCCAATTTCACTCCCCGATTGGTTCGCCCTTTAAGCGCTAACCGCTTCTGGCAAAATCAGCATGGCATCACCAAAGGAGTAAAATCGATAATTATACGCGATCGCTTCAGCATACAACTTCAACAGTCGTTCTCTGCCAATCAATGCACTCACTAGCATCAACAACGTGGAACGGGGCAAGTGAAAGTTGGTAATCAACCCATCAACCACCTGCCACTGATAGCCGGGATAGATAAATAATTCGGTTTTACCACAATAGGGCTGGAATTCCCCGTTCGCCGCCGCCCCTTCTAACGCCCTCACCACAGTTGTGCCAACGGCAATCACCCGCCCCCCGGCGGCTTTGGTTTGCTGAATTTTTGCCACCGTTGCGGCGGATATCTCTAACCACTCCCCATGCATTTGATGATTCGTTACATCTTCTACCTCCACTGGGCGAAACGTACCAACACCAACATGCAAGGTAATCGACGCCTGCTCAATTCCGCTTATGTGACACTGTTCCAAGAGTTCAGGGGTGAAATGTAATCCGGCTGTCGGTGCGGCTACTGCACCAGGGATTTGGGCGTATACCGTTTGATACTGATCGGGTGTGGCTTGAGAGTGGGTGATGTAAGGCGGAAAAGGCACTTGACCATAGTTAGGTAACAGGGTGACTAGGGACTGCCCCTTGGGTAGGTCAAACTGCAATAGACGCCCACTGGTTGCATCATCTCTGGCGATAATTGTTGCCTTCAGGGGAGATCTATTTTTTAGATTATCCTGTCTTGGTGTTTCTGTATCGTCTGAAGATAGGGGAGTCTTCCCATGACTTGCCGGAACAATAGGTTGATCAGGTTCAAAGACTATCGTTGAACCCACTTTTAGCCGTCGTCCCGGTTTCACCAATGCCAACCAGCAGTTTTGTCCCCGTTCCTCCAGCAATAACACTTCCACAGGCGTACCCGTTACCTTGCGACCATAGAGTCGAGCCGGGATCACACGGGTATTATTCAAAACCAACAGGTCGCCGGAACGCAACCACTTAGGTAAATCTCGGAAAATGCAGTGTTGGTGTTGAGTTGGAGACTCAACCACGAGCAAACGAGAACTATCTCTAGGGGAAATGGGTGTTTGAGCAATCCGACCCTCTGGCAGATCATAGTTATAGCTGGAAAGCAATAGGTCATTTGTCATGGGTGGTTCTTCGGATCAAGTACAGCTTATGAGCAATTTTTGACAAATTGGGTAGGGAGGGAACGGATCAGGGTTTTAGCTCTACTCTATACCGCGACTTGCCTTGTGCCATCGGGTACTAATCCCCAAAGACACAAGGTCAAGACCTAAAACAACGGAATTGGGTATGATCCCCCAGTTAAGAGCGGGGGCTTTTCCCCTACCAATTCCTGATCCCCGTTGTCAGAATGAAGGTATAGCACTTCCTTGACTCCACCTCTAGCTGCCCTATGGATTACCTTTATTTTTTAGCCAATGCGAGTTTGACACTGCGAGTGGTTGAGTACCTCCACTCCATGATCCAGCTTCCCGTTCAATATACAACAGTGATTCATCAAATTGATGGCTGGGTCATTAAAGTTAAAATGAACCATCCCCTCACGCCTCAGCAACATGGAGATTTCCAAGCCTTCATGCGCGAATTGGGAATTCCGTTCCAACCCGACATGCGCTTGCAAATGGCGTTTTGGAGCCTCGATACCGGACAATCTCCCATCGATGTCATGCGTCGCTACCAAGTCGCTGTGGTATCTCATGGTCACCCTGACAAGACTGATATTGAAGCGTTTCGCCAACAGTTTACCATGGGACTAGGATACTGCCCAGAAACCTTAGCCTAAGCCTAAGGAGTTGCCCATTCATCAGCCTCCACTATCAGGGCAAGCCCAAACCATCATGCCTTTATCGGGGCAAATTTAGCCATTTCAGGGGAGTCTGAATCCAGGCGCATCTTATACCTTAACTATCACGAATAAAGCCGGAAGCCTACGCTCCCCTAGTGGTTAAGCGTAGGTTGTTTATAGCGAATAGGTGGAGAAATTTAAAGTTAACGGGGAGGATCGTCATTTGTCATTCGTCATTCGTCATTCGTCATTCGTCATTCGTCATTTGCTTCCCCATCTTCCCCTTGTGACGTTTGTCACTCATTAGCATTGCCTTGCGTCAGGTGTCTTCGATTTTCCAGTCACGCTTAACACCGATTTCAGTATAGCTTTAACTGCGATCACGTTCACCCTTTATTAAGATTTAGTTCAATTACTTTTTCCCCGAAATGACCGAAAATTGCAACGTTAATTTATCGGGGATATAACAGTATGCAGCTTGCTTATTTCTGTGTTGGCAGAGAACCCATAGAGCCTTGTGTCCATCATGTCTATAGCTATCGATTTAGCCCACATAGATCGATAAAAATGACGGCGGAGGAATTGCTACAACGGTATGCAGCCGGACAGCGGGATTTTCAAGGTGTCAATTTAAGTGAAGAAATTCTCAGTTGGGCAGATTTGACAGGAGCGAATTTAAGTGGGGCAAATTTGAGTGGGGTAATTCTGAATTGGGCTAATCTTAGTCAAGTTAAGTTGAGATGTGCTAACTTGAGTAATTCGGATTTAAATTGGGCGAATTTGGAACAGGCTGATTTACAGGGAGCCAATTTGAGTGGTGCAGAGGTGAGTGCCGCTAATCTGAAGGAAGCCGATTGGAGTGGGGCAATTATGCCTGATGGTACAATTTGGTATGAACAACATGGTAGTCAAGATTGCCGATTTCTATCCTGGTTGGTTAGATTCTTTAGGCAAGAAAACAAGTACGATTTCTGATTAGATTTTGTTCTACTGGACTGACACAGCTAAAATGGTGGGATAGGTTGTAGGTTGGGTTGACGACAGGAAACCCAACGGAATTTAGGGCTAAGGTTCTCTACTAGAAGCCGAATCTAATCCACCAAATAAAATGTGCCACGCCACTGCTGGATTGACACAGCTAAAATTGTGGATTAGATTTGACCATTGAATCGGGCGCAAGTCTTTGCGCCCCTACGGTTTCAGGTCTCCCATTCTAATTCATCAAATATAGCAACCGCCATAGCGGTTAGGACACATCATTTATGTAGAGACGCGCCATGGCGCGTCTCTACAATGGTGCTTGGTATAAGGTGTTTTGCCATTACTAACCATAATGTTTTTCTGAGTCTTCTTATTACCCCCTTACCCCATCCTCGGCTCACCACAAAACTTATTCAGCAGCCCCTAATTATTACTTCCCCCGTTCTCCATTTTTGCCAAACCATGTATCTTGCCATGCACTACCTACGCCTTGAATAACGCCCCGTAGAATTAAACCAATTCCTCGTCCTAAGACTTGCGTTAAAACATAAACTACGCCTTTACCAACCCAGCCGACTGTCCCCCGTAAACGTGGCGCGATCGCGTCCCGAAATTCATAGGCGATGGTGACGGCTAGCTGAGTACCCTGTAGTTGTTCTAATTCTTGGCGTCGAGGCGAATAAATGGCGACTTTTTTGATGCCAATTTCGCTCAAAACAAATAAATTATAGCGACTTTCAAAAATGGCTTTGGGTTCATCGATATATTGGTTACGCCGATATTTCCAGGATAAATTATTTCTAAATCGGGTAATTTCCCGTGAGGACATTAACCGTTTATCATAAAAATTATGTTTAATAATTTCAATATCAGAAAACTCATTTAACAAGGGTTGAATTACCCCATTAGCCACTTGAATAATTACATTCTGCAACAATAATTCGGCTCGCGCCAGGGCTTCGGGTGTATGGGCAGGATAGGATACATTATCAATCATCAAGGGTGCTTCAAAGAGGCGATTCCCTAATAACTCAATCACCAAAGGTATTTTATCCAAAATAGCCGTTTGCACTATATCCCGATCTTGCCGCAAAATGTCAACCATTTCGATAGTTTGATTGCCGATGACTAAGGTGGAGTATTGACCAAAAAAGTCGGTGAGAGAAACCTGCCATAAATCATGTAATAAGCGCGATCGCTTCTGGGTCAATTGCTCCATCGTCACCTGAGAAAAGCGCAAAGCATCCAGCATCTCCTCGAACTTGTAGAGGACGGTACGCAGTAATTCCCGGCGTCTCTCCACTTGCAGAATATCGATTTCCAAGGGAGTATTCGTCAGATTTGCCAAACTCGAATCGAGTTTGGTCAATGTCATCGCCTGGGGTGTAGACGGTTGAAACTGCAACGCCTCAGAGGAGGTTTTGGATAAGGCACTGGTGGGGGATGGGCGCAGACGATTTTGGGGAACAGGAGGACGAGATGATGAAGGATTTAAACGCGGTTGAAGTTCAGCAGGGCTATTACTATTATTAGAGGGAACCAGTCCGGAATCTGTCGGTAATAGCTGATTTACCAGCCAACGGGCTGTCAATAACTCTCGGCGGCGTCCCGTCCAAAATAGCCAATCTAGGCGGGATAAATTTCCTTGTTGAAGTTGTGCTGTTACCTGTTTTAACGCGGCTTCAATTTGTTGTAATCCTGACTGGCGTAATTGAGTATGCCAACGAGGAGGAGGTAATGAATTGGCAGGGGTAGGTAACATCTGCCAATAGGATTCACCCGCTTTGACTTGTCGAATGGCTTCCACAATTAAGTTGATGGCACATCCTTTAGCACAGTAGCCTTCTACTCCTAAGCGCTTGGCGGCGGTGAGTTGGCTAGGTTCAGATGGAGCGGTTAGCAATAAGATGGGTAGGTTTGGATAATCTATCTTAAGTTGCTGGCACAAGGATAGTCCGGTTAGAGGACTGCCGAGCGATCGCCCTAGTGCCAAGTCTAAGATAATTAAATTAACCTGTTCTTGGGAGAGTAAGGTGGTTAGGCGTTCCAGGGCTGCCGTTGCTGTATCAACCTCAGCCACGATATCTAAATCAGCAAAGGCTTCTAAGGCAGTGACTAAACCTAATCGGAAAATTGGGTCATCGTCAATAAGTAGGATTTGAGTGGATTGATTTGTCATTGGTCATTCGTTATTCGTCATTTGTCATTTGTTATTTGTCATTTGTCATTTGTCATTTGTCATTTGTCATTTGTCATTCGTTATTTGTCATTTATTGATTGCAAATTCTTCTCCCTCATCTTCCTCTGCTTCCAGACGTGCCATGGCACGTCTCTACATTGCTTCCCCAGCTCCCCCCTCTTCTACCCTCCATTCTGTTGGGATTTCCACAGATTAATCGCAGCTTGGGCTTGTTGGTAAAGCGCCCGTTCTGGGGGAATCTGGGCGGCGGTGGCGATCGCGGCGTCAAATCGTCCTTGGGCGGCTAGGGCGGCGGCGGCTTCGAGGATGGGACGATCTTGGGCGGTTTGGATTTGGGCAACCCATTGGGCGATCGCGCTTTGAGCTTCAGCATACAGCATTCGACCGGGACGAATTTGATTGGCGGTGGAAATGGCGGCGATTAAATCTCGACGTTGGGCGAAGGCGCGGGCTAAATCGAGGATGGGTTGATCTTCTAGGGTTTCGATTTGGCGATTCCATTGGGCGATCGCAGTTTGGGCTTCGGGGCGTAAAGGTTGACCTGGCTCAATTTTACGGGCTTGGGTGACGGCGGCGTTTAATTGATCAATGGTTCCCCCGACGGCTAGCTGTTGGGCAGTTCTGAGGGTATTGCGATCGTCGATATGTTGAATTTGTTTGCGCCACTGGGCTATGTTGGTCTGTGCTTGGATACGCTGGGGGCGATCGGGTGTAATTAGGGCAGCTTGTTCGATTGCCATCTGTAGCAGGGGGCGTTGTTCAAAGCTGGCAGTCATTTGGGCAAGGCGTAACTGGAGGCGATCTTGGAGTTGAGCCTCCCACTGAATGGCTTGGGCGGCGGCTGACTGTTGCACTGGACTGTTGGCATCGAGTTGGCGAACGGCGGTTAAGGCGTCAATGAAGGCGAGAATCGTGTTTTGTTGCACCAGTTTTCCAGCTTGCCCTAAGCGTAACCAATCTTGAGCTTCTTGATACAGGGAGGTGTTAATCGGAATTCCTTGGGCAACCTCAATCACCCCCTGATACTCTTGATTTTGAAAGCGAGTGGCAGCAATTTGGAGTAACGTGCGACTCCAATTCGACAGATCAGTCTGGGCTTGAGCTTTAATATAGCTGTTAGGATCAACCTTGGCTGCTAACGCGATCGCTTGTTCGATCTTGGTCAGTTGATTCGATTTGGCTAAATCTCGTGCCTCTTGCAGTTGTGTCCACGCCTGTTTTTCTGCCGCCAACTGTTGGGTCAGGGTATCATAGCGGGATACACTCCAGTATTGGTCATTCAGGCGTGACAGTTGGCTGATTAGTTTAGCCGCCTGTTGCCAGTTTTGTACTTTCAGGGCATCTTGAACCTGACTGACAATTGCCTGAGCCTGGATTCGGTCCTGTTTCCAGGTGGCGATTTGGGCTTGAGCTTCGGGATATAGGGGACTACTTACAGGGATTTGCATCGCCATTTTCAGGGCATCGGTATAGTTTCCCTGATTCAGGGTTTCCCGGGCAAGTTGCAGTACCATTTGAGACCATTCCTGCAGCAGTTGCTGTGCCTGGGGATAAAGGGAATGGTTGGGCGACCAATATTGCACGATCGCGATCGCTTTTAGCAGTTGCTCAAATTCTCCGGATTGGGCAGCCAGTTGAGCGCAGTATAATCGTTCGCTATCCGGGGATAAAGGAGAAATGCGTTGGCAATTTGCCGGAGGTGGCAATCGGGTGAGTAATAATGTACCACCAACAACCATGCTGCCGACAAGGGACACGATCATCAACCACAGCAATGACCATCGCCACAACTCCCGTTGGCGGCGTTGGCGGTCTGGGTTTGAGCGCCTGTCTCTGACAACTTTGGCATTTAAGTGTCCCGTTTCTGCTAAACTCGATGCCTTAGAGCCTCTTGCCAGTCGGATGACTAACTTATGTCCCCGAGGTTGGCGAGTAGGCAGGGAAGTATGGAGATGAAATCGGGGCAAGTCTCGTTTGGACACAGATAGAAAACAACTGATAATTCATTGTTCACCGTTTATTGTCCATCATTGTATTCCCAATCAACCGTAAATTTGGGTGATTCGCAATCCGTTCAATAGAGTCCACAATAAGATGAGGAATCGTTTTGGAGTAGTTAGGGTGGCATGAGGCTGAGCATTCGCCATTGGCTAGCAGAACGCCACATTGAACTTGCCCAACTGGGACAGGATAACGCTCAGTTGGCGGGCATTGCGTTTCGCATTGCCCAAGACATGGAGGTTAAGAGTCTGAATCCCTTTGCGATTAGTGTCTTGACCGAAGTGTTGGAGTTACCGTTAACTGTCGCTTGGCAAGTCGCGCCGATTTTGTCTCAGTTAACGGTAGGGTTGCTGCGGATTTTGAGTCGCAAGAAGCCCTTACGCCGGAGTGAAGGCACCTGGCTGAGTTTTCAGGTGGCGTATCTGAACGCATTACAAGGAATTTTAGAGCAAGAAGCTCAACTGCGAAGACCCTGGGTGAACCGCGCCCAAGTCCCGGCGTCACCGAATATTAATGAACCTCTGGTTGATCCCCAATTAATTGCCCTGCTGAAAACCCTGCGCCCCGGACGTCTCAGTGATTCCCAAGCCGAACAAGCCCTGTCATCTGTGGCAAATTCCTTTCTGGTGCAGCAGATGAATAATTTAGCGATCGCTTGGTTTGTGGCAAATGGGGCGGAGGAAACGGAAGCGAAGTTATTAACCCAACGGTTGAGTAATGGACTGGCGGGTCATTTACTCAAGGTGATTGCCGAAAATGCGCTACCCTTGGCGCAACTGCAAAAGTTTGTCCGCTTAGGTCATTTAAGTAACACCCTCAACACCCCTCCAGAAGAGGATGAGGAGGAAGAGTTTTCCACGCCCCAATTGACCCTGGATTTGGATCGAGAATATTATCGGGCGGAACTTTCCCGGTCTTTAAGCGAACCCTTATTTGCGGAACCCTTTTCCCTCAAGGAAATCTACGTGTCCTTGAATGGCAGACGCCTCCCTACCACCCTGGGACAAGAAAACCGGGAACGACGCCGCAAAAACGATCTTGACCCTGCCTATCTCGCTGCTGCTTCCTCGCCACCGACGGATTTAATGGCATGGGTGATGGCTCAACTGAATGATAAAAACAGTATTGCGGTGATTGAAGCCGATGGTGGCTGTGGTAAGACCAGTTTCTGTCAGATGTTAGCGGCACGGGTAGCGCAAGAGCTGTATCCTCAGTGGATGCCTGTGATTATTCGCCTGCGGGATGTTACGTTAGGTCAAACCTTGGAGCAAACCTTGGAGACAGCCTTCCCGGTGGGACGGTTCACAGATACAGACGGGTGGTTCTCTCGCAGTTCTCCTCCTTGTTTGCTGATTTTAGATGGTTTGAATGAATTGCCCCGTTCTCCCCAGACGGAGCGCCACTTGTGGACATTTATGGATCAGGTGATGCGATTCCATACCCAGAAAAACGGGTCAAATTCGCCTCGCCACAAAATTATTCTCACCAGTCGCCCGGTTACCTTGGATGGCGTGTTGGCGCGTAAATATCGCCATAGTAGTTTACCGCCGCTGCAAAGCCGACTCCAGCGCATCGCCATTGAACCGATGGCGAAGGAGGAATTCCGCAAGTGGTTTCTCCAGTGGGCGAAACTGCAATCCAAATCAATTGCCCAGTCGTATTTTAATTTCTTAAAACACGGTGGTATATTTCAGCCGCAATCTCCGAATCCTGATTTAGTGGCGCTGCTGACTCGTCCATTAATGCTATATTTGGTGGGAATTTTACATCGAGATGCCTTAATTGACGATCGCATCTTTAAAATGAGTCCGGCTGAGGTGAAGTTTGAAATCTATGACCGGATTTGTCGCTGGTTGCTGGGGGAACCGACGAGTGGGAGTGGACCGCCCTTGGAGTTAATTCGCGAAGGCTTTTCCCATGCAGGGCGTTCCCTAGAAGCGATCGCCAATCTCTTGGAAGGACGTTCCCCGCAAAAGTTACGCCGTCAAATGCAGGGGACAGCCCTGACGATTTTGCAGACGGGTCAGAATCAAGTGACACAAACGGTAATCCAGAATCGGTTCCAGAATCAAGAAACAACGGAGTCTTTTACCCAACCCCTACCCACGTTCTTTTTCCGCACCCAGCCCAGAGACAAAGCCGGAGACTGGGTGAAGTCCTCACTGCGCCAAGTCTATGCGTCCCAGAAGGCGGCATCAGCCCCCCTCTCCATTGAGTTTTCTCACCCCAGTTTAGGCGACTATTTAGCCGCCGAAGAAATTGCCCTGCAACTAAAGGCATTAACGCAAAAGCTGCCCAACCAGTATGGGGAAGTCTCGTTTGGGATTGACTCCTCTTCCCATGTGGCTGAACATCTTTATCAGTTGTTGGGGTATGGTTTATTGTCTCCTCAAATAGAAGAATTGGTAATTGAGAGACTACGACGGGAGCAACAGCGCAATGCGGACGCCTTTTCCTTCCCAGTATTATTTCAACGACTCTATCGCTTTTATCGCGCCTACTGTCGCGGACGGTGGTTTGATGAAGGGGTGGCTCATCGGGTTCACGAACAGTTGCGGGATTTGAACAATCCCTTGAATACGTTACAAATTGATGCCACCGTGGGATTAAATGTCTTTTTAGTCCTCTGTTCAGCCGCCGGAGAAGCCAATCTCCCCTTCTGGCCCTGTGGCAATCCAGAGATTCCCCAGGAATTTGATGCTGATCAATTGTTAAGTTTTATGGGTCGTACCGTTGCCCTATCTCCTACAACATTTTGGCAACGGGCGAGACGAAGTTTGGCTCAGATTCATTTACCCCAAGCTTGTTTAAATCGGGTAATGCTGGCAGAGGCGAATCTTGTCCATGCCGATTTATCAATGGCTGAGTTAAGTGGGATTAATTTGGCAGCAGCTAATCTACAACAGGCAAATTTAGCCTGGGCAAGTTTAGTCGGAGCAAATTTAGCGGATGCGGATCTCAAAGGGGCGCAGTTAGAAGGGGCGAATTTATTGGGAGCGGATCTGCGGGGTGCTAATTTAAAGTCAGCGAATTTAACCAATGCTTGTTTAGTCGATGCCCAGTTAGATGAACCAAATAAACAGTTTGCGGTTAAAAGTGGAGCGTTCTTTTCCTGGGACGAGTTTCAGTCCTATTACCAATCTTTGGTTGTCTCTCCCTTCGTAAAAACCATCGAAGAGGAGCATTTGTTTGAAGATGATCCGATGATTTTCATTGAGAGTGCCGAAGGGGAACTCATGTTACCAACAATTTACTCGCAAGGGAGCGATCGCTATGATGGTGAAACTGAACAGTTTGACCGTGAGCAGTTAAATGCCCAAGCTACAGTGTCGGAAACGGAGCAGTATGCTGGGGAGACAGCCCAAGTGGATGAGTGGGTAACTGAAGCCCCGGTGTCGGATACAGAGCAGTATAGTGGCGATACGCAGCAATTAGACGAAATGGGACACCACCCGTCTGATACAGAGCAGTATAGTGGCGATACACAGCAATTAGACGAAATGAGACAACACCCGTCTGTGTCGGATACAGAGCAGTATGCTGGGGAGACAGCCCAAGTGGATGAGTGGGAATTCTCCGAGTCGGAAACTGAAGAGGAACAGTTAGAAGCAGGTGCGGAACAAGAGACTGGCGTGTTTCATGAAGATACGATTATGTTGGATGAGGAGGATGATTATTAGTCATTTGTCATTTGTCATTTGTCATTTGTCATTTGTCATTTGTCATTTGTCATTTGTCATTTGTCAAGGTTTGAGGAACATTTACAGAACCTAACATCGTTTGGTTTATTTTCACCAACCTACTTATTGGCTGCCATCTGTTGAAAAAAATTTATTTTTTAAGGATATATAGCGCTACGCATACACGTTAGGACAAAATAAAAAAAATTAAATCGCTCAATCCCTTGTCAGGTAAGTGTTTTTCTTCACTATTGCCTATTGCCTATTGCATATTGCCTAGCGCGTAGCGCTATATTTTTGTCGCAGCTTATCCAAAAAACTCTGGAGCCTTAATTTAGCTAACCGTATTTTTGTTAAACGGGGAATACTACTCGGTTTATTTTGGCTTAAATCAAAAAAATTGTTGACATCCGCTAAAATTATTTTCAGGCGATAGATAATATTTTTATCCCGATATTCCGCCAAAAAATGTTCATCTAAAGGCTTGAGTGACGGATTTTCGATAACGTTGAGAATGCGTTTAATATCATACTCTTGAGAATATACCGCAATTTTATAGCAATTAAACCCCGGATCTAAATAATCCGATAATCCCCCATTCACACTCGAAAAAACCTGACAGCCACAAGCAAGGGCTTCCATTGGTTGCAGCCCAAAGCCTTCACTTACCCCATGTTGCGCCCAATACTCAGCCGAATCATACAAATAAACTTTAGCTCGATTGAAGAGTCCCACTAAATCCTCGACGTAGGAATCAATAACTTTAACGCGACAATGCTTCTGTAACTCTGGTATCAAGTCCTGAAGTAAATACTCAGACGATTTCCGCGCCTGAACTAACACATCAATATCCCGTTCTCGATTGAAGTTCTGGAATTCTTCCGAAATATGATTAGGTAAATAGTAAATTAAAGAATTAGGCGATCGCTGTCCCCAATATCCCATAGTATTGCGACTAACGGTAATAATAGGGATACGCGCCGGAAGTTGAAATCCATACCCAGCACTATGGGCATGGTAAATAACCGGATGTAACTTTAACTTTGCTACAAGTTTGGGACTATCAAATCCCCAACTGACCACAAAAATAACATTATTTAAATCCTGTTTTTTGAGCAAATCATCTAGGAACAGCGTATTCTTTTCCCGTTGACGATAGGTGACCACCTCCGCAGGGCAAACCTGCTTTGCCAGACTCAGGGTTTTCAACTCCGCCCAAAGACCGCCGCAAGCAAACTTGCCATAAGTTCCAGGGACTAAAAAGTAAAGGGTTCTCAAAACACCAACTGCCTCAGTGAGATCGTCTGTATAGTGTAATATACTAGAGTCCCCCAGCTCCCTCTGCTCCCTCTGCTTCATCGTCTCTACGAAGCTGCTCAAGTATTTTTGCCGCGCTTAGGATCGCCCTTAACTCAACCCCCTGTGTCAGAAAGTCCGAGAGTATGCTTTTGACCCTTGGTTTCGACGGCTTACGGATAGTGGCGAGCAGGTCGGAAAATATAAAACTTTACTCAATTTTTATATTCAGCGGGTTAGATTTCATCGTAACTCTACCCATTTTGCTGATGATTGATGGAAACTAGAGAAAGCAGATGCACCCTGCCTAAAAAAAGACCCTAAATGAATATGAAAGGGCAGATGCACCCCTGAAACCCTGACAGTCGCCCACATTCCGATTGACAGCACGTAATTACATCGAAATGTGGGCTTCACTTCTAGGGTAGAAATTTATAGGGGCAATTGTTGTGATCTAAATTTCCGCTACTGTGTGGTAAAAGCGGACTTTTTCGTGATAGCGATCACTAAAGCATCGGTCTAGTAATCCTAGTTACCGATAAAAAAAGTAATGCGTCAATTGTAGGGGCGGCGCTGGGGGAATGTCGCTATTCATGATATCGAGTCAAGGTGTTTCTTTTTTCTTCATAAAACTGACTAGCAACGAATCCGAGGGAATAAATGAGAGCTGCATTACTAGAAGCTCCCACGGCTGCACCAATGACTGGAAGAATTTCGACAAAACTCAAACCCCCTTTAAGAACTCCGGAACCCCCCACAGATAAGCCAAAAATTGCCAGAACTTCACCGCGTCGCGTTGGCTCTTTTAGCGAAAATCCATAAGCCGCTGCAATGCGATAAACCATCTGTGCTTGGAGTGCTGTAACCGCCGCTAGCTCAATCCCAAACAAAGCCAGGGCTAAAGGGGGGATAAAGTTGGTGATTAATCCCAGCCTACCTCCTTTGATTGCTGTATCCACCATAATCCGGTGAGCTAGCTGTTCGGATGTGTCAAACGGGTACTCCTGTCGCAGCTTGTCTACGTCTTTTTGAGCTTGCTCCAAATCCACTTGACCCAATGCAGCAACGAGTAAGCTAATCCCTGGGACTTTGGCAGCATACTTAGTCAACGGGTGTTCTGCAATAGGTGTCAAGATTTTGCCCACCGTTTCCGTTCCTGGTTCTACGAATCGCACAGCCGCAGGGCGAACAGCTTCTCCTACAGCCTTGCTTGTGCTGGTAATGGTATCAGCCGCCGATTGCGTGGCTTTAGTCGCCAACTGAGTGGCAAACGTGGCGACTTGAGTGGTTGTTGCGATCGCGTCACTGATGTGGTCTGTAAATGAACTATTTTTCCGCTGTGCTGTCATATTGCCGTTAATTTTTATACATTGTGGTGGTTGTCACTTCTACTCTAAAAGAACAAAGACTCAATATCATCTATCATTTGATAGTAAAACTCAGTCAATAAGTTTTTGTTATCACACTATTGACTTAACAAAAGAGGCTCAGTTAAGCTGCTAAGATCTAAAATCTCAAATGAGATGCGGTCTGAGTCGCATTATGATTCACTAAAATTAAACGTTAGTAGTGACTGAAGAGTCGTGAATAAACATCCCCTGTTTCGGTCAATCATCAAAATCCTAGGATTTTACCTAGCCCTGGGTTTGGGTGTTTCGACACTACCAGCTAACGCCCAGTTTCGAGAGGACTTTGAGCAAGACTTTCAACAACAATGTCAGCGAGCCAGACAAGCTCCTGGTGCCAATTTGAGTGAAAGAACTGAATACGACAGGCGTCTCGAACAAGCGTATGTTTTGCCGAGGCAAAATCGACCAAGTTTAGTCGGTTGTGATTTGCGATCGGCTGACCTCAGAGGAGCCAATTTAGGAGGCGTTGATCTCAGCGCTGCCAACTTCAGTCCTAAAACATCGGTGAATCGGGCAATTGTCACAGAAGTTCCCGCCAATCTCACAGGAGCCAATCTGAGCAATGCCAAGTTAGATTATGCTAACTTGACTCGTGCCATTTTAGCTAATGCTAATTTTCGCGGCGCTCGGTTGTACGATACCAATTTGAGTGGCGCTCAAATCGTTGGTGCTAGCTTAGATGGTACGTTTGCCTCTTATGTCATTTTATACGGGGCAAATTTGAGTGGCTCAACTCTGAGTTTGGGAAATTTTAGCTCGGCGAGAATGACAGGTGCTGATTTAAGCAATACAAATCTTTTTCGAGCCAATTTGACATTAGCAGACTTAACCAATGTCAATTTCAATGGGGCAAATCTCAGTGAAGCTGATTTAAGCGGCGCGAACTTGACAGGAGCAAAACTCATTGAAACGGATCTTCGGGGAGCAACAGGTGTCAATGTGCGGGGAGCGCAATTATGTCGAACCACGCTTCCTGATGGCACAGTAGCGGCTCCAAATTGCGTGGTGACGGATAATAATCCATCTGTTGAAGTACGTCCAGAATTGTTTTAGGCAATGAGGGAGATGGGGAAGATGGGGAAGATGAGGGAGTAAACGAATGACAAATGACGTAGCTTGCTTCTCAAGGGAGCGAGTATGACGAATGACGAATGACGAATGACGAATGACGAATGACAAATGACAAATGACCAATCAACCTACATTTAAGCCGAACTAGAGAAGCGTTCGGAAGTGGTTATCCCCTACCAACTCACGTCCTATTCATGTACAGACGCGCCATGGCGCGTCTCTACTGGCAGGTTCCCTCTGCCAATCCGCGTCTTCACGAAGTAAGGCGCGGTTCATGAACAATCTCGATTTGATACCGTACCATCTGCTAGCGTCGTCTGGCATAAAATAGCATCTCGCCAGTCAGCCCCGTCTAGGTTAGCCCCCTGTAAATTTGCGCCCTCTAAGTTTGCGCCTTTGAGATAAGCATTAGTGAGATTGGCATTCTCTAATAGAGCGTTGCTCAAATTGGCGCGGGTGAGAAAACTATCGATCAGGTTTGTATCTCTCAAGTCCGCATTACTAAGGTTGGTATCCACCAGAGAAGCCTCCATCAAGTCGGCATTCCTGAGAATAGCATTCACCAAGTCAGCACGGCTGAGTTCAACCCTACTTAATTGAGCCAATCGGAGATTAGCACCTCGCAGGTTGGCTCCTTTGAGTTTAGCGTCTTCTAGTTTTACCTCTCGTAAATCACACCCCATACAGCTATTGGTTTCTAGCAGTTGGCGTACTGTATCTGCATCTTTCAGGAGATGGGTTGCTGCTGTGGCTACAGCGTTGACGTTAACTGTAGCCACAGGTGAGAGTAGCATCAGGAAAATGGTAGTAATTAGACGCCCATCTTTCATGATTTATGGTTCATGGTTCATGGTTCACATCACCGCAAGGTAACAAACTCCTCAGAGGTCGAGGGATGAATACCAACGGTAGCATCAAAATCGGCTTTTTTCGCTCCCATTTTCACAGCGATCGCAACGCCCTGAATAATCTCCGCCGCTGATGCTCCAACCATGTGCGCTCCTAGCACTTTATCCGTGGTTTCGTCAACCACTAACTTCACCATAACCCGTTCCTCTCGACCAGTGAGAGTGTGGTACAAGGGGCGGAAACGGGCGCGATAGACTTTCACCGCATCGCCATGCTTTTCCCTGGCTTGGGCTTCGGTTAAGCCTACCGTTGCTGCTTCTGGGGTACTAAATACCGCCGAGGGGACATTTTCATAACTCATAACCCGAGATTTGCCGCCAAATTCTGTATCGGCAAAGGCACGCCCTTCGTTAATCGCAACGGGCGTCAAATTAATCCGATCTGTGCAATCCCCAACCGCATAGATATGAGGTTGAGAAGTACGGCTATACTCATCCACCGCGATCGCATCTTGACAGACATCGACTCCAGCCTTATCCAGCCCTAGATTCTGGAGATTCGGCTTGCGCCCTGTGGCGGCGAGAAAGATATCCCCGATTACGGTTTCCTCATGCTTACCGCAAACCGTAACCTTTAATCCATCTCCTGTCTTTTCAATCGCCGTCGGTACGCTACCCTCTAAAATCCGGACACCGTGTTGCTGCATTCCCTCCTGGATTTGAGTGCGAACATCGTCATCAAACCCCCGCAAAATCTTCTCTTTGCGGATAATTTGAGTCACTTCAGAACCCAAGCCATGCATAATACAAGCAAATTCTACACCGATGTAGCCACCGCCGAGAATCACCACTCGCTTAGGTTGCTCCTTGAGTAAGAACATATCATCGGAGATAATCGCATGTTCTATACCCGGAATATTTGGCGTAACCGGGTGTCCACCCACGGCAATCAAAATTTTATCCGCACTCACTCTATGTGACGCCGTACTGCTATTGGGAGACTCAAAAATCTCTAACGTATGAGGGTCAACAAACTTGGCATAACCCCGAAACAGTTGCACTTCGGAATTATCCAACATTCGCAGATAAACCCCATTGAGGCGTTCAAGTTCTTTTTGCACCGCCTCGATCATTTTATGCCAGTCGAGAGTGCTTTGTACAGGACTCCAGCCATACCCTTGGGCTTCTTCAAACACCTCCGGAAAATGAGAGGAATAAACCATCAGTTTTTTGGGAATACAGCCGCGATTCACACAGGTTCCTCCCAAGCGGCTGAATTCGGCTACTCCTACCTTTGCCCCATATTGTGCTGCTCGTCGTGCTGTGGCAATTCCGCCTGAACCGCCACCAATAACAAACAGATTAAAATCGTAACTCATAACTCGGTTAACTCCATTTGATCAGCATGTAACTACTTATCACTGTACGCGAAACGTCGTGTTAACTAATAGCATTTTGTATTGATTCCCCTAGCACTGAGTTGATATAAATACTCCTTGTTCTGATTCAACAAACCGTATGTTTGAGCTGACTTTCGCGTTGATTCTTGAGTTAAAACCCAAGGCAGTTGGGAAGGCTTAATCTTAAACACCAGCATCTATCAACAACGGCTGAATCGCCTCCCCAGTTAACCCCTGCTGAATGTAACGAGGTGCATCCGGATTATAGGGACTAGCGACGCGATCAATTTTGACAATTTCTGCTTCGGGTGGTAAGACAGGCACATCCGGATCGAAAGCTGTTGGACGCATCAACGAACTAGAAAACCCCTTGTAAATAGCAATCTGATCCTCTTCGCCAGCAATTTTAGCGGTAACGAGTAAGACTTCTTGAGGATACTTAATTGTGTATTGTTCTAAACGCTGTCCAATAGAAGTTCCTTGGTTCATGGTTGACTGGTGATTCGTCATTTGTCATTCGTCATTCGTCATTTGTCATTTGTTATTTGTTATTTGTCATTTGTTATTTATCATTTGTCATTCGTTTACTCCCTCATCTTCCTCATCTTCCCCATCTCCCCCATCTCCCTCATCTTCCCCAGCTTCCCCAGTTTCTGGCTACTGTTCCATCGCGATTCGTCCCTGTTTCCCTAAGCGAATTAAAACAAAATAGCTCAAGTACAGAACATAAATCAATAATCCAACAATGCCAATAAAACCCAAAAATTGAGGAGAAGACTCAGGATGGAAATATTGTTTAAAGAGAAAGGGAGGTTCTAGCCAAACTCTACAGGCAAACGTTTCCAAAGCGTCTGGAGTAAACGCGCATCCCAGAGCCGGAAGACTCCACAAGACACCAATCCCACAGTAAATTGTTATTGCCCAGCGCCAAGCCGTCAGCGTAAGTTTCAGCGGATTCGTCGGTTGATCCTCAATATCCTCATTCACATCTACCCAGAACCAGAGGGAGATGGGAATCAAAACTCGGGCAAGCCAACCCGATATAAAACCAATGGGCCACGAGGCAATCATGATATAAACCGTAATTGCCAGTAAACTAGACACGCGCCAGTAGATAATTAATAGGCGCACCATGGCATCAGCTTTTTTAACAAAAGCCCATATAATTAGGATCAGGGGAATCAACACCGTAAATAAAACGGCTAACCGATAGTCTGTCCAGACTAATGCTTGCAGAAGTTGATCGGGCATAGCTAATAGCCGACGAGTTCCTTTGATTTAACAGTATAGTGACACCGCGATCGGTTCACCTCCCAAATTGTACGGTAATCTTGCCATTTCCGCTTCGGGAATATTATCGATTTTAATTACTGGACGGGTGTTCTAGTGTCCTGAACAACGGTTCTCAGGAACAAAAAAAGCAGCCGGAATCACCCGAAGGAGTTCCAGCCACCCAACTGATTCACTGAATTCATCCACACAAAATCGGCACGTATAGCAGACGAAGAGTCCCTTATTCGTCGTAGACGCGGCACTCATCTGCATCAGGATTTTCTTCGCAATACTTCTCGAAGGAGGTTTTCTTTGTGCCTTTTTGCTTTTGGTGTGCTGCCTCAGCTTGTAACTCTTCGACAGAATCCCAAGCTACTGCACACTCTTGAGACTCTGCGCCTTCAGTGTTACAAACTGTTCTAGCTTGCTGACGCTCCCGATCGATTTGTTCTTGAATATCACTCATGGCTTTCCTTTTTTCCTGATTACTGCACTAATGTATTGTACAGAACGCCTATTTATTTGGTGTTGACCGCCCTGAAATATATCCAAGTCGGTACTTAGAGATCATTAAGATTCTATAGTTTAGCGTTTCGCAGAAGCCGATACGCTGTTTACAATTCTACACGATCTACTTGACTACCGGAAGTAGGGGCTGTTTAGCAGTATTTATCCCCCAAGCCTAGAAATATCGTAAAATCTCATTTCTTCTCCTCCCCTCCACCTTGGCTTCCCTGCGTTCTGACCCCAGTCCCTTGGGAGTTAGCCGAATTGGAGTTATCATAAGGCTTTGCACCTGTAGCCAACCCGAAAAAACCCTAGCCAGGGAAAACCTCAGTAAAAGTCATGGCAAATTTGATGAAGTGGGTAAATGCCTTATCAACTCGTCCATCCTTGGAAACAGCGATCGCGGAGGTGGTAGAGCGTCTGGAACAATCGTTGTCGATGCCTGCGGATTTGGGTCTGGTGTTCATCTCTTCAGCTTATGCCAGCGAGTATTCCCGATTAATGCCCCTGCTACAAGAACGGTTATCTGTACCTGTGATCATTGGTTGTGGGGGAGGTGGCGTGATTGGGATGAATGCCCAAGGTCAACCTCAAGAAATTGAAGCAGAACCCGCTCTGTCAATTAGTTTAGCAAGTATGCCAGAGGTTTCAGTTCGGGCGTTTCATATTCCTGGGAGTGATTTGCCCGACTTGGATAGTTCTCCTAATGCTTGGGTGGACTTAATTGGGGTTTCCCCCCAAGAGCAACCTCATTTCATCTTATTAGCCGATCCCTTTTCCTCGAAAATCAATGATCTGTTACAAGGGCTAGATTTTGCCTATCCGGGTTCGGTTAAGGTGGGAGGTTTAGCCAGTGCCAGTGCCATGGGAGTTCAGAGTGGGTTATTTTATCGTGATTCGGAACGATACTCTGGAGGTACGCTCCATCGAGAAGGTACAATTGGCGTGGCGTTAAGTGGGAATGTGGTACTAGACCCAATTGTCGCCCAAGGCTGTCGTCCCATTGGTCAACCCTATCAGATCACCAAGGGTGAACGAAATATCGTACTGGAACTGACGGATAGTAATGGGATGAGCTTCAGTGAGGTTGAATCCCAGCCGCCGCTAGCTGTGCTGCGTGACGTAATTCAAAACTTGAGTGAGAGCGATCGCGAATTGGCGCAACATTCCCTATTTATTGGTATTGCCCGTGATGAATTTAAGCAAAATCTGGGTCAAGGGGATTTCCTTATTCGTAATCTGTTAGGCGTTGATCCCAGACTGGGTGCGATCGCGATCGGCGATCGGGTGCGCCCTGGTCAACGGATTCAGTTCCATTTACGAGACGCCCGCACCTCTGAAGAAGACTTACAATTACTTTTACAGAATTATCAAAACCAAGTCAATCCTACCCCAGAAATGGCGGGAGCCTTAATGTTTTCCTGTTTAGGGCGGGGTCAAGGATTGTATGGCAAACCCGATTTTGATTCCCAACTCTTGTGTCGCTATATCAATAATATTTCCGTTGGCGGTTTCTTCTGTAATGGCGAAATTGGACCCGTAGGCGGGAGTACATTTTTACACGGCTACACGTCAGTATTTGGCATTTGTCGGCAACCCTAATTAGTCATTAAGCCGTGGTTCAACAATGGAAGAGGTATCCAAAGAAATAGAATTATTCGGGAACGTAGGATTAATTGTAACGAACCATCTACAGGTTAGTAGTGGCGTGACCCACCTAAAATAGGGTCTGCTGAATAAGTCGGAGAAACACAACTGATCGATTAAGTAGTTATATAAGACGACAGTAACAATGAGCGTTTATTGTCAACAATTCGGTCAATGATAAGGTTTAATCTGAAGTTCCCCTTTGACAAATCGCTACACTGTATGCCTATCCAGACTTAGGGCGATTTCACTTTCGGCTTCACTGGGTACATATTAGGCTGACACCCAACAAATCTAAAGCCTTCCTTTGTACCGGAGTCGG
>NZ_JAVJTO010000098.1:0-29543 GCF_040220235.1 Coleofasciculus sp. B1-GNL1-01 | reverse complement strand
TCCACTCCGACCCCATCCCGAACTCGGCTGTGAAACGTTGCTGCGGCGAAGATACTTTGGGGGTTGCCCCCTGGGAAAATAGCTCGATGCCAGACTTCTTC
The DNA here is from genome assembly GCF_040220235.1 of Coleofasciculus sp. B1-GNL1-01. Taxonomy (NCBI): domain Bacteria; kingdom Bacillati; phylum Cyanobacteriota; class Cyanophyceae; order Coleofasciculales; family Coleofasciculaceae; genus Coleofasciculus; species Coleofasciculus sp. B1-GNL1-01. The sequence continues at coordinate 29,442 of NZ_JAVJTO010000098.1, read as the reverse complement.
TTTCATCAAGCCCTCTTTTCTTCACGGAAAGGGGGCTTTATGCTATGGAAACCTTTTACTTGACTGGTGTTCTAGCTCCAATGAACGCCTCAACGACGTAGAAGGTTGAGTTTCCGACGCTTCATTAGTTAAATAAATCTAAAAAATTTCTAGATAGGTTTAATATCAAAACCCTGGTTTCTTATACTGGAATAGTCTATCAGCATTTTAATTAATTATTCTCAGAGTCCCTAACAAGAATTAAGTCAAAAAATTATGACAGGTCAGAACTATGGTTTACGATGTAGCTATCATTGGTGGTGGCGTAATTGGTTGCACGATCGCGCGTGAGTTAATGCGCTATCCTATCCGTGCTGTTTTGTTGGACAAAGAGAGCGAAGTCGGATTCGGAACCAGTAAAGCCAACAGTGGGATTATCCACGGCGGTCATCACGGCTCCCCCAAAACCCTGAAAGGGAAACTAGAGTGGTTGGGGAATCAAATGTGGGATACAATCTGTGATGAGCTAGGTTTCGGGTTCAAGCGCATTGGCGAACTGACTGTCGCTCTAGCCGAAGAACAACTCCCCACCTTAGAGAAACTCAAACAACAAGGTGAAGAAAAAGGCGTTCCTGGTCTGGAAATGTGGGATCAGGAACGCTTACTCCGAGAAGAACCCCGCCTCAATCCCGACGCCATCGCCGGACTCTATGCGCCAACGACAGGTGTGATCAATCCTTACGAAGCCTGTTTTGCTCTGATTGAAAATGCCTGTCTGAATGGGTTGGAACTGGTGACTGATAGTCTGGTGCAGGACATTGACCAAACAGATAACACCTGGACAATCAAAACAAATCGCGGAGAATTCCCGACTCGCTTTATCATAAACGCAGCGGGACTTTGGGCAGATCGTATCGCTCAGATGGCAGGCGTACAACCCTTTACTATTCGCCCTCGCAAAGGTGAGGAATATATCCTGGATAAGCGGTTAATGGGTTTAGTCAAACGGGTAATTTTCCCCTGTCCCACTCCCGTGTCCAAAGGAATTCTCGTCATCCCCACCTACGATGGCACGATCATGGTGGGTCCCACGGCAGAAATGGTCGATGATAAGGAAGACTTGACCACCAGCGTCGCTGGAGGACAAACGGTTTTCCAGATGGTTAGACAAGTTGTTCCCGGTATTAGCCCCAGGGATTGCATCGCTGAGTTTGCTGGGTTGCGGGCGGTTACGGAAACTGAAGACTTTATTATTGGTCCTACTGACAAAAAAGGCTTTATTAACGTCGCGGGTATCCAGTCCCCTGGACTCACAGCAGCTCCGGCAATTGCTGAAATGGTAGGAGATATATTAAGGGACGAAGGTCTGCCCTTACAACCCAAGGATGATTTTGTCCCCTCCATTCCCAAACCCATCCATTTTGTTTCCTTGTCCACAGACGAACAAATTGCCCTGACCCAAGAAAATCCTCACTATGGTCGCATTGTCTGTCGCTGCGAATTAATTACCGAGGGTGAGATTTTAGATTCCATTCATCGGGGCGCACGCACCCTCGACGGCATCAAATTCCGTACCCGCGCCGGGATGGGGCGCTGTCAAGGGGGGTTTTGTACTGGACGGTGTATGGAACTGCTATCGCAAGAATTAGACCAGCCGCTATCGCAAATTACCAAACGCGGCGGCGACACTTGGATTGTTCGAGAACGGGAGGAGGTAGCCAAATGATTACAGACACAATCAGCCACTTAAAAAAAGAGTATGATGTCGTGGTCGTTGGTGGCGGTCCGGCGGGCATGGCAGCCGCCTTAGGCGCAAGACAAGCCGGTGCCGATCGCATTTTGATTGCTGACCGGGAGAAAGAAGCAGGCGGCATCCTCTTACAGTGTATCCATCCGGGTTTTGGACTCCAGCATTTTAAAGAAGAACTCACCGGTCCAGAATATGCCCAGCGGTTTTTGGAGCAAGTCTTAGAAACGGACATCGATATTGTCAGCGATGCTTACATACTGGATATTAGTGCTGACAAACAAGTCAAACTCATGTCCGGTAGCCAAGGTGTCCACGTTCTTTCCACCAAAGCCGCTGTACTAGCAATGGGTGCCAGAGAACGCACACGCGGCGCTATTCGCACTCCTGGTACTCGCGCTTCCGGTGTCTTGACCGCTGGGTTAGCCCAGAAATTTGTCAACATGATTGGTTATCTGCCAGGACATCGGGCAGTGATTCTCGGTTCCGGGGATATTGGCTTAATTATGGCGCGGCGGTTGACATTGGAAGGCGTAGAAGTCGCAGGCGTGTTTGAAATTATGCCTCACGCCAATGGACTCAATCGCAATATCGTCCAATGTCTGCACGACTTCGACATTCCCCTGCACCTTTCCACGACAGTTGCGGACATCCATGGCACAGACCGAGTAGAAAAGGTTACTGTTGCTCCCGTTGATGAAAAGTTTACCCCAAATTTAGAGCAAAGCTGGGATATTCCTTGTGATACCCTGCTGCTGTCCATTGGCTTGATTCCAGAAAACGAACTCTCCCGACAGTTGAAACTCCAGATTGACCCCGTCACCAGTGGTCCGGTGGTGAACAGCATGATGGAAACCTCCATGGATGGAGTTTTTGCTTGTGGTAATGTTGTCCATATTCACGACTTAGTGGATTTTGTCAGCCAGGAAGCCTTTCTCGCAGGCAGCAATGCTGGGGCTTACGTCACCGAACAACGCCCGCCAGGGGATAATATTCGCCTAATTCCAGGGGAAAATGTGCGCTACTGCGTCCCTCATACGATTTCCACTGACCGAGAACACACGGTTTATATGCGAGTCAAGCGTCCCATGGAAAACAGCGTCTTGCGTTTAGGTGACGTGTATGAGAAAAAACTACGCTTTGTTTTGCCAGCAGAGATGGTTAATCTCAAAGTACGTCCTCGGTTTTTGGAGAACTTCCACGGAGATACCTTGCGGGTAGATGTTGTACCCTGTGAAGATTAAAGGAGTAAGGTGCGGGAGATGGAGCAGATGGGGCGCGATGTTCCAGACGTGATGACAGAAGCGTCTGGGAGATGGGGGAGTGAACTCAACATTGAGTCAGGGCGGGTTTCGTACCAACGTTACCATCATGAACCAAAAGAAAGTCCCTAAACCCGCCCCTACAAACCAGGTTCCCTCAAGGGTGGCGAAGGAGTCTCTAGTCATATCATGTCCTTATCGTCAGTTATCATTTACTTCTCCCTGGCAACCTTACTTGTTTCCCCTCTACCATCTGCCATCTGTCCTGGAGCCTTGTCTCCACCAATGGTGTAAGTATTCTAACCGGACATGATATAAACAATCAGCAATCACCAGGTATTTATTATGACAACAATTACTCATTACCTTTGTATTGGCTGTCCTCTAGGTTGCCGTTTAGAAGTTGAAGATGAAGACAACAAGATTGTCGAAGTGCGGGGTTTTAACTGCAAACGGGGACAAGAGTATGCTAAACAAGAACATACCGAACCTCGCCGTATGGTAACAACTACTGTACAGGTAGAAGACGGGCGTTGGGCTAGACTACCGGTGAAAACGAGTATGGCTATTCCTAAAGAAAAAATGCAGGAATTGTGCCAAGCACTGCGTCAAGTGAAACTAACTGCACCTGTGAAAATGGGTGAGGTGATTTTGGCGAATGCCTTGGAAACAGGGGCGGATGTGGTTGCTACCAGAGACATGCCAGCCGCTTGAATTAGATTGAGCCTGTCATGCTGAACGAAGTGAAGGATTTCGTTCAGCATGACAGATTATATCAAGTCCGGTGAATTGCCCATAATAGCAATGCTGTAACCGCAAGGGTTTCGGGCTTTTTTATTAAGCTGAAGTTCCCCCCATCTCGATTAAGGATAGAAGCATAAACCGTGACTATGTAAGCATTTGAGCCAATCACCCTTCTCAATTCATACCCATATATATTTACAGCGGTTTTCAAGTTGATAGACTACAGTAGCAGCAGTGAGTAAAACAACTCTGATAGGGTGACAAGCAAGCTTTGGGCTATCAGAAATCAAGCTTACCCCATTGAGTTGAAAATAGCTGAGGGGAAGTCGCCGAACCAATGTTGATTAATCTGAAATCCCCCCCATTCAGATGTACTACACCCAAGCTAAAGCCTTACACCGTAGGGGCTTGATCGCTCAAGTACCTCAAAAACCGTACCCATGTAGCACTTGCCAAAATAGCGCGATACGTTTCTTCGGAACAGGCTCCGCCAACGCGCTATTTTGGCAATATGACAGAGTTGTGTCAACGCCGAGGGTGGAGCATCTTCTTCCTCCTCTGGCGGCGCGATCGCGATCGGTTCTTTCTCCTTCCCCTGACGCTGCTCTATCCGACTTATCAGCACCTGTCGTAACTGGGCGATCGCACTCATCAGATCACGTTGACTCTTCACGACATACCAATTTGTGGCTGTTGTATTCTTAGCTACAGACATTGTTTTAGCTTTCTTTATGGTTGTTTGGGCTACACTTGTCAAGTTCTGATAATTCAAACTATTCTTTCCCAAAAAAAAGTTTGAATATTTAAATCTGTTTGATGTCTTAACACAACATCATAATTGCTCGTTTTTTACTCTGTTTCCGGAATAATCTACGAATTATCAGGGAATTCAGCTAATGTGAGCCAGATGTGCGATGTTCAGGTATATTATCTATGGTGGATATTTTGTGTGCAAAAATAATTCCAATACAGCTAAACCCCTTGAATCTTGGTAAAACATTGTATAAGTTCTGGTTTTCGTCTCCCGTCCAACGTTCCCTTGGAGGCATGTATTTTGGTAAAGTTGGGATAAAAATTATTACAAGGAATTGACAAAAACACAGAGTACACAGACAAGGAAATGGCACAGACAGACTACTAAATAGTGAGGGACACAGATTGACACAGAGAACTTAATCGGACTTGCGGAATCAGTGTTGGAGTGAGCCGAATAGGTGTCGCGCATTCTCCACTTATACCCGAAGGATCAAGCTATAGTTAGCGACGGTCAGAGTTTATCAGCTTTATCCTGATTGTTAATGAAGTTGATCAACAGATTAGTACTGGCACTTGCAAGGGACAGAAATGATCAGTCGGTAGGCACAATAAAAGTTAACAGTAGAGTGCATCATACTTACTTTCTATGAGGAGCCAGCTACGTCTTATGTAAGGGTTTGAGAGGTATTTACACAACTTAATAGAGTTGAGTTTATTTTCACCAACCTACTGAGTTGAACCGTCGTTATTCACTGCTATAATCACTCCATGGCATAAGCAATTAGATACACCGACCGAACGATGTAGAGTCGCTCGGCTTAAATAGAGTAGACTACCTAATTTGAATGTGTAGGGGCGGGTTTAGGGAATGTAGGGGCGGGTTTAGGGAATGTAGGGGCGGGTTTAGGGACTAAAGACAGCTATCCACCAATAACGGAACAACAAAACCCGCCCTCTCCACCAATAACGGAACAACAAAACCCGCCCTGACCATAAGACATAAGACATAAGACATAAGACGAATGACAAATGACGATCCCCACCGTTAACGTTAATTGTCCCCACCGACTTACCAAAACAGGGGGAGTTAACCTGGATTTAGTATGACACAAGCTCGCGATATATTACCCTTACGTCTACAACTAACCTCCATGCAGTTGCCAGAGGTCACCCCCCAGCCGATTGCGGGGTCAAGCGAGTCAGCCGCACCTTTACTCAACCAAGCCACGCGGGACACAGAACGTCGCGGTTGCTACCTCACTCTCTATCCGGGAGAACCAAGTGAACTGCTGCTAGAACTGGAAAACCTCAGCAATCAAACCTTAAACTTAGATATTAAAATCCAGGGAGATTTTCCCTCCCAATGGTATCGTTTGGGAATGGAAGGGCGGGAACTTCTTGCTGGGGGGCGCATGGAAGCCGTGATTCGCTTTTATATGCCAGCCGATTTCTTTGAGTCGAATCAGGATTGGGATGCTAAACCCGCTCACCGTCTCGATTATCGCGGTCAGATTTATGTCTATTCCAGCCAATCGGGAACGGGGAGCAAATATATTGAATCAGCGAGCTTTAATCTCTATGTTCGCCCTCATAGCTTATATCTAAACTTTGTACCCGAAATTTATCAAGAAGTCGATTTTATCGGTCGCTTTCTGAAAATTTTCGAGCAAGCCTTTGAACCCACCTTACAATCCCTGGAGGCTTTATGGGCGTATCTCGACCCCTTAATGACACCAGAGACACTTCTACCGTTTCTGGCACATTGGGTAGGTTGGCAACTCAACCCCGCTTTAAGCCTACAGCGACAGCGCTATCTGATTCGTCAGGCGATGGAGATTTATCGCTGGCGAGGGACGCGCCGGGGATTACGATTTTACCTGCATTTATTTACGGACTTACCCTTAGATGACCATCTTCCCGAAGAGCAAAAGCATATTTGTATTCAAGAAGTGTTTGGTCAGGGATTTATGATGGGAAACACCCGCCTAAATCAAGACTCCCTGATTGGTGGCGGACAACCCTATCATTTCATTGTCCGCCTACGTCCCGAACCCCTCACTCAAATTGACGAATTATTAGTTCATCAAATTATCCGACAAGAAAAACCCGCATTTTGTACCTATGAACTCTATATTGAATAATAAATAACCAATGACTAATGACCAATGACTAATGACCAATAACCAATGACTAACCATTTCCCTCCCCCATCTCTCCAACAATTTGAGCGTCTCCATGTCACAGACGGCTTACTCATTGATGCCCAACGTTGGCAGTTAGCTCACCACTATCACCGCCAGTATCATAGTACCTTTTACCAATCGCTGCATCAGCCCGGAATAGTCTTTGGGTTGGGGGTGCATATTGTTCCTGCACCTGCTAATGTTGTGGCGAAATACCGAGATGAACGTTGGGTGGAAATTCAACCGGGACTTGCTATTGATTTATTTGGCAATTTTATCGTAGTGCCAGAACCCATGTCCTATCGGATTTCTTCAGAAGCCACTCCGGAAGAACCCTTGATGGTGTATTTGGTAGTTAAATTTAGAGATCCCGCCGAATTACGCACCCGTAGAGTTACCGATCGCATCGTCGAAACATTTCGGATTGATGAAAAGGCAAATCCACCCACAGAAGGGGATGTGGAACTGTGCCGGATTCTTCTCAAAACAGGACCCGTTAAACTGGAAGCACCCGTCAATAGTTTCTCCCCTAGCTATAACCAGTTGGACTTGCGCTACCGTCTTCAGCCCCAAGCTAGACCTCTGGCGATCGTTCATGTTGCCATGTACAAAGGGTTAGCTGTGGATGACTCTGAACAAGAGCGTATTTTATCAAATCTTTCCTATCTTCTCCAATCAACCGCTGGACTTTATCCAGCCTTGCAGGGGAGTGATGAAATCGGACAATTTAGTTTACAATCAGCAGAGCTACAAGCTATTTTAGAGTATGATTTATTTTTCATGACAGATCGCCAAGTTCAGGTATTCGGAGACTCTGAATTTGAGGTTCTGCGAAAGTATTTACAAGCAGGAGGTACAGTTTTAGTTGAAGCGTCATCAGGATTGAAACATTGGCTACAAGGCAATGCGATTAAAGACCTGAGCAACGTTTACCAAGAACTCGAACAGTCATTAACTCAACTTGATAATAATCCCACTATTGATACAGATACTAGATTAAAGCAATGCCGACAAGATATTGTCAGTGAACGAGAGATGATTGCTACAGAGTTAGCCAGACGCAAGAATTCAATCGCGGGTCGATTCCAAGAATTTGCCCAAAGTCTAGGCATCCGATTAACGCCACTGGAAAAATTAGACCGTCACGACTTACTGCGGACTCAACCCTTTCTTTTTGCCACGACACCTCGTATCAATAGAAAACCGATTCAACTCTTAAGTGGTGGGGGGATTATTGTCGCGATCGGTAACTTATCGGAGGCTTGGGGAATTAATGAAAAACGACTGATTCCCCGTGAAGTAATGCGTACAGCCCAGGAATTAGGGATTAACATTTTGCATTTAGCTTGGCGTCGCCGACAACTAACCCGTGGACAGCAGCCACCACCAACGGTGATGGCGTCATCCCCTTCCCACCCCTCCAATCCATCAAACCCGTCAGCACCATCGCGCCGAGATGAGCTATTTGATAGGTTAATGTAGAGTGTTGGTTATTCGTCATTTGTCATGTGTCAAGGAACAGGGAAACTGGGGGAGTTTAGGACGTAAGGGAAAAAATAAATGGTAGATAATTTAATTGATACAACGGTTGCCCCAAAACAACTTCGATTTAAGCCTGGAGGTCTACCCGCTTCATTTGAAGTTAAGGTCGTTAATGATAGCGATCGCTTTGCCAGTTTTCAGGTGGAAGTTACGGCGGCTGGAGTTGATCCTGATCGGCTTCCAGATTGGTACAAGATCTCCCCAGAAGTGAGTACCAAAAAGCCGCCGGGTGACGTTACCCATTTTCAGGTGGCGATTGTCGATAATCCTGTACCCGGGTTTGTCGGATTGATGAACCTAACAGTGCGTGTCTTCTCCATGGAACTCCCAGATGAAGACCGAGAAGTGCTGCGGTTGATTCTAGAACAGGGTACGGGTTCAATTCCGTTAAAATTGGATTTGCCTGTGCGGGAGTTTCAAGAATATCCGGCAAATGAAGATGAAATTCCGGTACGAGTTTATAATCCCAGTCAACTGGAAACCCATGTTACGTTGAAACTTTCGGGCTTAGATCCAACCTGGATTGTTGATGGAACTGAACGCCAGTTATATCTACCTCCAAACGGACAAGTCACTGAAACATTTATTTGCCAAATTCCTGACATTTCCCAAGCCCCCAGCCGGATTTATCCCTTTGCGATCGCGGCGACTCATCGCCATGGTTCTCCCGCCCAAGTGGAAGGTACGTTAGAAGTTTTACCTATGGGGTTGGTTGAGTTTAGCGCCACTCCCAAACAGCAGCAAATTCCCACCAAACGCGCTTGGATACTCAACTGGCGGAATCCACCCGTTCCCTACACCTTGGAATTTGAGAATCATAGCAATCTTCAGCAACAGGTTACTGTTAATATTCAGGGTGAAGATCAACAGGAATGTACATTAGAATTGCCGGATAAACCCGCCGAATTGAATCCAGGTCAAACGGCTCAAGCACTGCTGAGAGTTCAAGCCCGACGCCATTTATGGGGTCGAAAAAAGGAACTTTCTTTAGAAGCCATGGCGACGTTATCGGATCAGCGTCTAGGAAATACTAATCCCACGAGTCAATTTTTAAAACTGAATGTTTATCCAATTATTCCAACCTGGTTACTTTTCGCTGGCGGACTCCTGATTTTATACCTACTTTGGGCACTCTCTTGGCTTAATCCTAATAATAATAGATTTGGACATCAGGCGGAAGTGAATTCGGTGCAATTTAATGGCATGAGCCAGAATGTCGTCAGTGGTTCCAATGACCAAACCTTAATTAAATGGCGAGTCGATGGCTTTTTTAATCCCTTTGCGAATCCAGAAGTAGATGAGATTGCCAATACAGGTAAAGCGGTGCGCGTTATTCGTTATAAACCAGTAGATAACAACTTCGTCGCGGCGGGGTTAGAAAATGGGGAAATTCAACTGTTAAATTTGTTGGCAGAAACTCCAAAATTAATGGATTCCTTTGTTTTCCAAAAAGATGATCGTGTCTTAGCCTTAGAGTTTACCGAAGACTCTCGCTATCTTTTTAGCGGTCATGGCAGTGGTAAGGTGCTGGGCTGGGACATTTATCAAGATTTACACCAAAACATAGGGCAATTTGATCCTGCAAAAGAACCCGTTCTGGAGCTAAACTTTGATTTTGCTGTCTATGGATTAAAGTTTATAGGACAAGGAAATCAGAATTTAGCCGTTGCTGGACGATTTAATCAGTTAGTCATTTTAAACTTGGGAGATAATTCTCTGCGTAAAGTAACCTACCAAGCTGGACAGGAAGGCGGACAAGATGACTATATACTAAGCATGGATATTGCCAAATTAAAACCCTATCTTTTGGCAACATCTGACAATCAAGGTATCATTACTCTATGGGATATGCGACCCTGTTTGGTAGATAATCAGTCTTGTGAAATTCTTGATCGCTGGTCGAATGGTCATGGTAGTCTACCTGTGCGATCCGTGGCTTTGAGTAACGGGGGTTGTTACTTAGCCAGTGGCGGCGATGACGGACGAACAATGCTGTGGCCCCTCACGACTCAGGGTAAACGAGCAGAAAATTATTCAAGTGGTATCGAAGTGGATCAGTCATTTGACAACAAAAAATTCAATAGTGTTGATATAAATGTTTTAAAGAGAAATATCCTAATCGCCAGTGGTAGTGATGATACTCAGGTGCGGGTGGAAAACGAGAAACGACTGCAAGAGTTAGGATGCGATCGCGATGAGTGAGGACGCTTGATGAGGCTCAGACGTCTAATTCTAGCTAGCATCACCACCTTCTTCGCCACTTTACCTGCGGCGGCTGATCAGTGGGTATTTGTTGCCCGTGATCACAATGATATTGACTACTACGTTGACCCCGAATTTGTCGAACGTCGCCATAATACGGTCTGGTTCTGGCAGATGTCTGTCTTTCCAGAACCGGATGAACAAGGACTATTAGCGCGAAAGACTTACAGTGCGATGATTTGTCCACTGCGGGCTTGGCGTCCTGTCGCGATCGCTCGCTTTAATGTTCAAGGTGAATTGATCACTCGTACCCAGTTAAGCGACGATGAACCGTTACAATTTTTTACCTCCGGTAGCGTTGGTGAGGCGATATGGAAATTAGTTTGCCAAACTGAGGATTTTTCCTGATCGGATCAAGTCTATGTTGTAGGAAAAAACGGTAGATGCACCCTGGTTATAGACCTCAGCCTTGCGGCTGAGGTTTTTTTTCGAGAAAATGCCAGATCTTGGTAGAATCTATAACGGCATAACCTAGGTGAACATAAGTGCAATTAAGGTTTAAATGCCGAACAGCTTAGAGTTTTGAGTTAACTCCCCCAGCTTCCCCAGCTTCCCCAGCTTCCCCAGCTTCCCCAGCTCCCTCTGCTTCCCCATCTCCCCCAGCAAAAACTATGACTCGCGTCGTTGGATTAATCAGTGGTACGTCAGTTGATGGAATTGATGCAGCTTTCGTGGAGATTGCTGGTTCCGAATCCGATTTAACTGTGGAGTTATTGGCAGGAGCGACGTACCCCTACCCGGAGCAACTGCGATCGCAAATCCTTAATCTCTGTGCGGGTGGTTCTATATCGATGGCAGAATTCGCTGCATTAGATGATGCGATCGCGCGACAATTTGCTCAAGCCGCCCAAACCATCCAAAAACACCACCCACCCACCGCTACGCTGATTGGTTCCCACGGTCAAACCGTTTACCATCGTCCCCCTGCTCCCCTGCGCCTAGATGCGCCATGGCACGTCTCTACAAACACCCCTTTAGGCTATAGTCTTCAGTTAGGACGAGGAGAGGTTATTGCTCACGCCACAGGGATTAAAACGGTCAGTAATTTCCGTGTCGCTGATATTGCGGTTGGGGGTCAAGGAGCGCCCTTAGTCTCCAAAATTGATGCTTGTTTGCTGTCTTCCCCGACTCAGCACCGATGTATCCAAAATATCGGCGGCATAGGTAATGTTACTTACCTCCCTCCCTGTCAAGGAAATTGGTTAGATTTGGTCAGTGGTTGGGATACAGGACCGGGAAATACGCTGTTAGATTTAGCTGTACAGCATTTTACCCAGGGGAGTCAAACATACGACCAAGACGGAAACTGGGCACGACAGGGAACCGTTTGTCAACCCCTGCTCAACCAATGGTTAAGCCACGACTTTTTCCAGCAACCCCCCCCGAAATCCACAGGGCGAGAATTATTCGGCTGGGACTACTTACACCAATGTATTGCCGAGAGTCAAGCCTATTGTCTGAGTCCGGCTGATCTATTGGCAACCCTGACAGAACTCACCGTCGCGTCTATAGAGGACAGCTATCGTCGCTTTTTACCTAAAATGCCCGACCAGATATTCGTATGCGGTGGGGGTAGCCGCAATCTCTATCTCAAACAGCGCTTACAAACCCGGTTACAATCCGTACAGATACAAACAACGGATCAGGCGGGGGTGAGTGGAGATTTCAAAGAAGCGATCGCCTTTGCCGTTTTAGCCTATTGGCGAAACTTGGGCATTTGCGGGAATCTCCCACCCGTTACGGGCGCGAAACAAGCGGTAGTTTTGGGTAATATCGCGCCATCCTAAATAATTAACTCAGAATCAACCATTTCTTGTCCACTTGGGACTACACTGAATACTGAAACACAATTGCCTATTCTTTTATCCTAATGACTACCATTTTGGCAATCTGCTTGGTCAGGCATTGTGCCATAGTTGAGGACAAATTCAACCAGCACTATTCGATTAGAGACAAAGGGTAACGCTGTGGCTCACACCTTTTTAATGGAGGCAGGACGCTGGACACTTCAGGGAAATTGGCTGGAGCGCAATGGATCGCTTCTCAGCGTGAGAGGGAAAACAATTGTTGCCTGGGGTCGAGAAAACTGGTTTACGATGGTGACAAAGCTGGTGTTTCCCGACGATGAGCGCGAGGATATTTCTTTCCAATATCGGGGGCGTCTTGATGCCGGAGAACGGCAGTATACCTTCGTCTTGCAGCATAGTGTTTTGGGTCGTGTTGAGGGCGAAGGTTGGATCACTCCAGAATCAATTGTGCAACGCTATTGGGTTTTAAGCGATCGCCAAAGACGTAGTGGTTTTGAAACCCGACACCAACTGGATGATAATACCTACTACCTCTCCAGTAGCATCATGGCGGGTCATTATCTGACCAGCACCATGGAAGCAACGCTAGAACGACAGCCTGGATAGCACAAGCTTATAATCAGAAGTATAAGGTGTGAAGTATCAACGGTCAGCACCCCGCACTGAAGTAATCAGGCTTCGAGCCTCCAGTTTGGTTAGCAACCGTTCTTCTTGTATTCCTCTCCGGTTGAAAGACACGGAGTTTCCTACATCGGAGGTATTTTGATGAAATCACTCACTGGGATTTGACCGTCCTAAAAATCTGTGACGTTTTACCTGCTTTTGGTGTGTTAGCGTAGCAAGATATAGTCTGGGATGGACTGATAAATTTTATGTAATCCTTGACTTATGAAACTTATTAAGTTAATAGATTTCGGTTTACCACAAGTGTAGCTCCAGTTGAGCGCTCAATAAAGTGATGAACTCTAGCTGGTCACAATGGCACAATGGAACGAGTAACCGAGTGAGTTATTGGGTCTAGTTCTTGAGAATGCTACTTGCCGAATTGCGCTTGGGTCAAACTGGTAAATAGGTATCGTTCACAACTGCTCCAAGCTCTCACTAAACCAATCATGACAAAAGACCCTAATCATGGTCGCATACTCGCCAACCGCTATCAACTCGTTGGGTTGATCGGTCAGGGCGCTATGGGTCAAGTTTATAAAGCTAAAGATATGTTACTTGGCGGCGTTATTGTCGCTGTCAAATTCATATCCCAAACCTTGCTCAACCAAAAAATGCGCGATCGCTTTGAGCGAGAAGCAACAATCTGTGCGCTACTGGGGGAAAAAAGTAATCATATCGTGCGCGTCCGGGACTATGGCGTGGATGAAAATGACATCTCGTTTTACGTCATGGAGTTCCTGGAAGGCAGTGGCTTAAGTGAAATCATTCGCGAACAACCCCTCCCCTTACCTCGCTTTCTCAATATTAGCCGCCAGATTAGTTTAGGACTGCAATGCGCTCATAAGGGAATCGTGATCGAAGGTGAACTTAGCCCAATTATTCACCGCGATATTAAACCCAGCAATATTTTGGTGGTTGAAGACGCCTCCTTCGGAGAACTGGTGAAAATTCTGGACTTTGGCATTGCCAAGCTGATCCAGTCGAATAGTGAGCAAACCCACTCGTTTATGGGGACATTAGCCTATTGTTCCCCCGAACAAATGGAGGGACGAGAACTCGATAACCGCTCTGACATTTACAGTCTAGGCGTGATGATGTTTGAGATGCTCACCGGGGAAATGCCGATTGTAGGCGAATCGAATTCCTTTGGTGGGTGGTACAAAGCTCATCACTTCAGCCCACCGCGCCGCTTTGAATCCGCAAAACCCGATTTGAAATTGCCCAAAGCCCTGGAAACACTGGTGATGAGTTGTCTGGCAAAAGAAGCCAGCGATCGCCCGCAAACCATTGAGGAAGTCATCCAAACGTTAGAACCCTTAGAACAGCGTTTTGGTCAAGGACGACAACTCGGTCAGCGGATTGGTGCTGTACTCTCGAAAATACCCCGCGCCGAAGACCCCCCCCAGAAGCCTCCCGCTCGTTCTATTGAAGATCTCTGCTTACAAACGTCTTGGCCCAAAAACAAACCCCAAGCCTCGATTGTCTTTCCCCATATTATTCGTACCAGTCAGGAACTATTAGCCACCCTTTGGGTGATGCTAACCAAGGACGATATTGAAAACCGCCGAATTAGCACCCGCTATAACCAATTCCTATTTCTGATGTCTCCCCATCCCATGGTGTTATGGATTACAGCCCTACACAATCGGCAACATGGCGCTCGTTGGCTAACCTGTTATTTGGATCTGAAAACAGCCATGGGTCAAAAAGTGATCCGCATTTTAGGAGAATCAGGAAACTACCGGATTTTATTCTTTGCCCTGACTGAACCCCAACGCTGCGCCAACGTGATGACCGCCACCATTGCCTCAACTCAGCGAAAACTACTCCTGGATTGGGCAAATGCCAGCCATGCAGCTATGCCCAGCACTCAACCTCAGCTAAGTAAACGAATTCTCAAGCAAGAGCTGGAGAAACTTAAGCCGAAAATTGTGATGAAGCTAGAAGCCGTTCACACAGATTACCCAACCGATATTTCTGGATAGGGAATCAATTGTAGGGGCGGGTTTAGGGACTCAATTCCGCTAGTCATTGATAACTGAGCAACAAAACCCGCCCTGATTCAATTGTGGGGGCGGGTTTAGTCAGATTCGGGTGGTAAAAAACGATAATTGTCGGTTAAAGCTGCTTCACCTCAGCCACAAGCTGCGCCACAACATCCTTAGCGCTACCAAACAACATCATCGTCTTATCGCCGTAGAACAGCTCATTTTCAATCCCAGCAAAGCCCGTACTCATACTTCGCTTAATCACGATCGCGTGCTTTGCCTTATCCACATCAAGAATCGGCATCCCATAGATCGGACTACCGCTATTGGTACGAGCGGCTGGATTTACCACATCATTGGCACCAATGACAAGGGCAACATCCGTATTATCAAACTGAGGATTGATGTCATCCATGTCGTAGAGATAGTCATAAGAGACATTCGCTTCGGCTAAGAGTACGTTCATGTGTCCCGGCATCCGACCCGCAACCGGGTGAATGGCATATTTGACCTCAACGCCCAGTTTTTCAAGCTGATCGGCTAATTCACGCACTGTATGTTGTGCCTGAGCCACTGCCATACCATACCCTGGAACAACGACCACAGAACGGGCATAGCCCAACATCATTGCTCCTTCTTCAGCATCAATACTATGGACAACTTTGTCACCGACACCACCGGCACCACCTGCACCGCCTTTGACTTCACCGCTACCAAAGGCACTAAATAGCACGTTGGGTAAGGAACGGTTCATTGCCTTACACATAATATTGGTCAGGATTAAACCGGAAGCGCCAACTAACGCCCCAGCCACAATCAGCATATCGTTCATCACGACAAAACCCGCCGCGCTTGCCGCTAACCCGGAAAACGAGTTCAGCAGTGAGATCACCACAGGCATATCGCCGCCGCCAATGGGGAGGACAAAGAAAATCCCTAACACTGAGGAGATACCCACCATCGACAGAAAGATGGTCGTATTGTCCGGTGTGACTAAGAGGTAGCCACTACAGACTAAAAAGCTAATCAGGAGTAAGGCATTAAATACTTGCTGCAAGGGAAACTTTACGGGTTTACCCGTAATCAACCCCTGTAACTTGCCAAATGCCACAAAGCTCCCGGTGAGCGTAACCCCACCAATTAGTACGCCCAGAATCACGGTAATCGTAGACCCTAAGGGTACACCTTGACCCGCGTTCAGCAAGCGCCAAAATTCCCCGATCGCGACTAACGCTGAGGCGGCACCACCCAACCCATTCAGCAAGCCTACCATCTGAGGCATGGCAGTCATCGCCACTTTATAGGCTGCCGTCACACCAATGACAGCACCAATGGCGATCCCCACCAAAATCATTTGATAATTTAAGACCTGTTGGTTCAGCAGAGTTGCCACCACAGCTAGCAGCATCCCGACTGAAGCCCACACATTTCCTTGGCGTGCTGTCGCTGGTGATCCCAGCTTTTTCAGCCCAAAGATAAATAATCCGGTTGCGACTAAATACGTCAGTTCAATCCCAGTTGGTAGAAAGTCGGTCATGCGCTCACCTCTCTTATTTCTTAAACATTTGCAACATGCGATCCGTAACCAGGAAACCGCCCACCACGTTAACCGTGGCTAGCACGACAGCCACTAATCCCAAAATGACGGTGACATTCCATTCCTTCGATCCGGAGATGAGCAATGCGCCGATGACGGCAATCCCGGAAATGGCATTTGCCCCAGACATCAAGGGAGTATGTAGGGTGGGTGGCACTTTGTTGATCACTTCAAAACCAACAAAGGCGGCTAAGACAAAGACAAATAAGCTGGCAATGAATGTGGTAGTCATCTTGTTGCTCCTTTTTTAGGGTTCATGGTTCATTGTTCATGGTTCATGATTTATGGGGAAAAACCAAATGATCAACCTGAACCTAACCTATATCTACATTTAGACAGTTGTGCTCATTTGAGCCAGAGCCTCTTTCACCCGCTGATTGCGAATTTCACCCCCATGGGTAATACAGGTGTTGTCTACAATATCATCCTCAAAATTGAGTTGTAACTGTCCTTCTTTAACCAGGTACTGTAATAACGTTGAGATATTCTTGGCGTACATCTGGCTGGCGTGGGTGGGCATAGAAGCGGGGACATTGATTGGACCGATAACGGTGACGCCATGACGGACAATATCTTTCCCCGCTTCGGTAACGGCACAGTTTCCCCCTTGTTCGGCGGCGAGATCCACGATGACTGAACCCGGACTCATTTGCTCGACCATCTCCTCCGTCACCAGTAAGGGAGCTTTTTTGCCCGGAACTTGGGCGGTGGTAATCACTACATCCGCTTGCTTAACCCGTTCAGCGATCACCTCTTGAGTGCGCTGTTTAGCGGTGTCAGAGACTTCCTTGGCATACCCGCCTTCAGCTACGGTATCTTCTTGGAGATCGACCTCAACAAACTTGGCTCCCAGACTTTGTACTTCCTCCTTAACCGCTGGACGAATATCAAAGGCTTCTACCATAGCACCCAAACGTCGGGCTGTCGCGATCGCTTGCAGTCCAGCCACGCCTGCACCCAGGATAAACACTTTTGAGGGTTTGATCGTTCCCGCTGCTGTAGTTAACATGGGAAAGAATTTCGGTAACGCGGCGGCGGCAATCAGTACCGCTTTGTACCCGGCTACCCCAGCTTGGGAAGATAGCGCATCCATACTCTGGGCGCGACTGGTACGGGGAATCAACTCCATACTGAAGGCAGTCACCTGACGATTTGCCAATTTCTGGGCAACCTCTGGCTTACCAAGGGGACTGAGGAAGCTAATTAATGTTGAGCCTTCCCGCATCTGGTTGATTTCATCATCTTTGGGGATGCCCACTTTGACGATGACATCAGCTTCAGCCCAGAGTTTACCTGTATCTGAGACTAGGGTAGCTCCCGCCTCCTCATAAGCGCGATCGCTAAAAAACGATGCCTCTCCCGCACCGTTTTCCACCCAAATCTCTAAGCCCTGTTTGACTAAACGGGCAACCGTATCCGGAATCAGGGCGACTCGATTTTCGCCCACTTCAATTTCTTTAACCAGTGCTATTTTCATGAAAACCCCTTATAGACTAACCGAAAAAACTATGCCTTGGTCGTTAGGCTAATGCCCTACGGACGAAGGTCGTATTTTTATGACATGATAGCCCTTGTGCCTTGCTTTTGCATTAACGCGATCCAGGCTATCTTTGGCTGAGAAAATTTGTCTGTCTTGAGAACGATTCAGTGGAGTTGTTTTATCTGTACTACGTTTGATCAAGGTTTCATCCGAACTAGCCAATGGAATTTTCCTGAAAGTCAACCTCTTTTGACGGCTGCCATCTATACCTAGGATGGTGATGAACAACTATTACCGACTTGATCAATTAATTTAGCTATCGTGCCTATAATGCCTATAACATAAGGAGACGTTTTTGATAAAAAACCGTAAACCCATCTTCTTGTCTTCATCAGCCTAAACTATTCAATACGAGCGTGACCCAAAAAATGGTGATCGATAACGAGTCAGATTGTCGAATTAATCAACATTCATCTAGGTGTAGTAAAGCGGAATAATCAGAAGTATGAGCAGCTTTTTTCAAAATTTGTGTATATTTAACTACAGATATGGCGAACTCAAGGGTGACTAGAAACTGCCAGACACTTTAGCTGAGTCAAAGCAGAGAGTCAAGCAGGTCACACTCCCTTCTGTCTAAGTCCAGCTCCCCCAGCTCCCCCAGCATCCCCAGCTCCCCCAGCTCCCTCAGCTCCCCCAGCTCCCTCAGCTTTCCCAACTCCCCCAGCTCCCAGGCACTTTCCCTACCTCTTGAGCGTCTGTACCATCGCCCGACTACGGTAGGACTAAAATCTGTTACAGTCAAAGACTGTAAAGTTTAGTAAAAATCTTAGTTTTTTTTACAGCGAAAGGTTCCCCATTTATGTTTATCCGCAAATCTCCTCTAGGACGCTTCGTTTCAGCCGTTGCCTTAACAGGCTGTTTATTCACTGGTGTAGCCGTTCGGACATTCGCTCAGAGTAATCCCGGACTCACTATATTTAGCGGTGTGCAACGGGAAAATATTCTCAGGTATTATTTGGGGTTTGGAGGTCGAGCCAATCAATGGGATCGATACTACCTGAGGATTCCCAGCAAGAAGATGGAATTGGCGGTGCAGCAGTTTGTCGTTCGTTATCCAGATTATTACACCGGAAAATTTGACACAGATCGGATTGAGGTAAGAGTTGACGGCGAATCACTACCCATTGCTGAGGTAGATTGGGATAAAGAGAATTACCAGCTACAGATTTACATGCAGGAGCCAGTTCCAGCCCAGGAGAAGGTGGAGATTGTGTTGTCTAATGTGAAAAATCCCCGGTTTGGCGGTACTTTTTATTTTGAATGCCTAGTGTGGACTCCCGGTGATGTTCCCCTACCCCGTTATATGGGAACCTGGATTCTGACGATTAGTTAGGCGGTTGGAATGTTACGATAGTAGATCGTGATTCTTTGGTAAACAGGGTAAAGTAGTATAACGACTTTCGCTTTCTCCCTGTTTTCCAAACTTAAAAGATGTAGCGCGATAAACAATAAACCATGACAAAACGTACATTAGGCGGTAGTAACCGCAAGCAAAAACGCAAATCAGGATTTCGCGCCCGCATGCGAACCAAAAACGGTCGAGCTGTGATTAAAGCCCGCCGCAGTAAAGGACGTTATCGTTTAGCCGTGTAGTGTTATCTTGTCAAGGTTCAGGACTGACGCCAAATTCACTGTTAGGCGTTGAGAGTCGCGTAGGGTGCTTAATCATGCGCCCTATCGCCCCTTTCCTGACCAAGGACATAAGACGAATGACCAAGGACAAATAACAATTGTTGCCCCAGGCGAATCGACTCAAGCATTGGCGAGATTTTAAGGCAGTATACCAAAAAGGAATTCGTCGCTATGGACGCCATTTAACCGTGCGCGGGTTACAGTTGCCTAGAGTCTGTTCAGACAACTCACAGGTCAATCCTCCCGATCTACCCCCCACTCGCATCGGTATTTCCGTCAGCCAAAAAGTCAGTAAAAAAGCTGTTGTGCGTAATCGTCTGAAACGGCGGATACGAGCCGCTTTGCGCCAATTATTGCCGCGACTGACACCGGGTTGGCACGTCATCGTTGGCGTGCGTCCTAACGCCTTAGAGTGCGAATATGCTCAATTTTTGCAAGAATTAGAGCAGTTATTGGTAGATGCTGAGGTAATAAATGGGCATTAAAGAAGAAACCTATTATGAGGGGGGTCCCCATATCGGTGATTTGATTATAAACATTTTGTTGGGGTTCACGGTTATTGCCCTGCCCTTAACCATTGGGGCGGTTGTGCGAGCGTTGTGGCTGCGCTATCGGGTGACCAATCGTCGCATTTCCGTGACAGGAGGATGGCAAGGGCGCGATCGTACGGATATTATCTACTCTGAAATTGCCCAACTGCGGAAAGTTCCCCGGGGTATCGGTCTGTGGGGCGATATTGTGGTTATCCTGAAAGATAATAGCCGTTTAGAACTGCGGGCTATGCCTCAGTTTCGCGAAATTTATGATTACATCGCTGAAAAAGTTTCCACCAAAACGGGTAAGCCCTTAGATTCTGTTAAGGCTTAGAGTATAACGGCGGTGAGCAGGGAAGCAATGTTCATGGGGTGTCAGGTGTAAAGACTCCAAAACTTTTCTGTATCTTGAAATACAGTTGCCCGTTAAAATTCTCCAGACTGCCCAAGAGGGCGATCGCCTGAAAGCCGCCCCCATCGGGTGAAAGCGTGGAGAATTCCAGCGGTAATTGCGTGGCATTGCCTCCCATTGCTGCCAATATTCGATAAATTAGATTCAGAAAACGTTACAGCGCCTAGGTTGACTTTATACGAATGGATTTTGGTATCGGGTTTCTTTCCAACAACGTCATGCTGCCAATCCTGGATTTCTTTTACGGGATTGTGCCAAGCTACGGTCTTGCCATCGTGGCACTGACCCTGGTAATTCGCTTTGCTCTCTATCCCCTGAACGCAGGCTCCATTCGCAACATGAGGCGCATGCGAATTACCCAACCCTTAATGAAAAAGCGGCAAGAGGAAATTCAGCAACGCTATGGCGATGACAAGGTAAAACAACAAGAGGAGATGAGCAAACTCTTCCAGGAGTTTGGTAATCCCCTAGCCGGATGTTTCCCTGTCCTGCTGCAAATGCCTGTCTTGTTTGCCCTATTCGCCACATTGCGGGGATCACCGTTTTCCAATGTGAACTACACGGTGGATGTACAAATCTTTCCCCGGGAGAAAATGGAGTTCATCCAACCCCAAGCCTTTGCCACTAAACCCCAAAATATTTACTTTGCCGATGGCGTTCATGCACCCGTCGCCGCCGTATTACCTAGCGGTAATCGGTTAGTGGTAGGGGAAAAGACGCCAATTGACTTTCAATCCGTTGAAGGGAAATCCCTCAGCACCCTGGAGAAGGAATATCCAGACACCAAAATTGTGCCTAAATGGGAAATCACCAAAGGCGAAGACAAGGTGCGCTTTGCCGAAGATGGCACCCTGGAAGCCTTAGAACCGGGTGATGTAAGCCTAAAGGCGACAATTCCCGGACTGGCGGCGGAGCGAGGATTCCTATTTATTAATGCTCTAGGACGAGTGGGTGCCTTTGGAGATGATGGCGAAATCCACTGGGATATTGTGGGCATGATTCTATTTTTCGGCGTGAGTTTGTATGTGAACCAGATTCTCACGGGTCAAAATGCTCCCGGTGGTTCATCCCAGCAAAATACGGTGAATAAGATTACGCCAGTTTTATTTTCCGGGATGTTCTTCTTCTTCCCCTTACCCGCCGGGGTGTTGATGTACATGGTGATTGCTAACGTTTTTCAGACGCTGCAATCCTTCATTTTGATGCGAGAACCCCTACCGGACAATATCCAAAAAATGGTTGAGGAACAAGAAAAAGCGGAACGGAAAACCCAATCCAAGGACAAGTCCGGCGACGGGCGAGAATCCCTACCCTTTGAACCGAAACGTTCCAAGAAAAAAGCATCAAGTTAGCTATGAGTAATCAGCAGCGGGGTCAGCAGTGGCTAGAAGAGTTGCTACGCTTATCCAATGTGTCGGCGAGAGTGCAAGTCACTGATGAGAACCAAGATAGTAAAGCCAACTACTGGTTAACCATTGATCAAAGCCAATTGACTGAGACAGAGATTCAAAGTTTGATTGGCGTTAATGGTAAGGTACTTGATGCGCTACAGTATCTGGCAAATGCAACACTTAACCTCGGTAAGCCATTAGCAGATCAGGCGGCGTATACCGTTGAACTCAATGGTTACCGTCTACAGCGTCAAGAGGAACTCCGGATACTGGCAGATCAGGCGGCGCAGAAAGTACGAGAGACGGGTCAAGATTACGAATTGCGATCGCTCTCCGCCGCCGAACGCCGTCAAGTGCATACGTTGCTCCAGGAATGTGACGATTTAGAAACCCACAGTCAGGGTCAAGAACCAAACCGCCGCTTGGTGGTGCGTCTGCGTCCTTAACTGACAATTAGGGTTTAAAATCGGGGGTAAGGGTGGTTTGTTGGCAGCAAAGGAGTGGCATCATGGACGCAATTTATATTCCTGGATTGCTTAAATTACCAGAGCAAACCGAGGTGATTCAGGTCAATGAATTCCTGCCCGATTTAGAAACGCTAACGCCTGTGCGAGGAGGCTTGCAAGTTAAGCATCAAGGGAATTATTTAGAAGTCTCGGCGCAAGCCGAAACGATTATTACCCTAGCCTGTAACCGATGTTTGCAGCAGTACAATCATCGGTTAACCGTGGATGTATCGGAACTGGTTTGGTTAGATGAAGCCGCCGAGCAACAGGAGCTGGGTATCTTGGAACGAGAAACGCCCTTGGAGGAGTTAGTGGAAACCTTACATCCCCAAGGGTATTTTGATCCCAATAGTTGGCTTTATGAGCAATTGTGTCTAGAAATTCCACCCCGACAGTTATGTGACGCCAACTGTCCAGGAATTGTCATGGATGAGAATGATAGCACTAAGCCAACTGATCGGCGTTGGGATGCTCTGGAAATTTTGAAGGGAAAATTGCCAGGGTAATTAATGGTCTTATGTCTTATGTCTTATGTCATACTCGCTTCCCGAAAAGAAGCAAGCTACGTCTTATGTCATTGTCATTTGCCTAGATCCAGGTAGGGGCGGGTTTAGGGATAAATATTGGTTATTTTCTCTAACGGAGATACAAAACCCGCCCTCCTCTCATTTCATTCAATACAGGTAAAATGAGGTGTGGTGACTGATTCGCTTTGAAGTTGTTGCATTTCCCGCCAAAACCCCATGAGTTTTAATGATGAGTTTGAGCTGCTGCTACGCGCCCGCTATCCCCTAATTTACATCCCCACCCTGGAAGAAGAACGAGCCGAAGTCGCGATCGCACAGGCGGCTCAACGGTTGGGTGAACGGGCGGTTTATCTGTGGGATTTTGTCGATGGCTATCAAGGGAACCCCAATGATCAAGGATTTGGACGCCGTAATCCCTTACAGGCTTTAGAGTTTGTCGAAAAAATCCCCGCCAATGCCCCTTCTATCTTTATCCTCAGAGACTTTCACCGCTTTCTGGAGGACATCTCCGTTTCCCGAAAACTGAAAAACCTGGCGCGACTCCTCAAATCCCAACCAAAAAACATCGTTATTGTTACCCCTCAAGTCGCCATCCCCTCAGACTTAACCGAAGTGCTGACAGTACAAGAGTTTCCCTTACCCGATGTCTCAGAAATTAAAGCCGAAATTAGTCGCTTAGTCGCCGCCACCAGTCAATCCCTGAGCGACAAAGTTTTAGATGAACTGGTGCGTTCTTGTCAAGGGTTATCCTTAGAACGGATACGCCGAGTCTTAGCCAGAGCGATCGCGGCGCAGGGACAAATCCAACCCGATGACGTGGAAATGGTGTTAGAGGAAAAACGCCAATCGATTCGTCAAACCCAAATCTTAGACTATTACCCCACCACAGAACAAATTTCCGACATTGGCGGCTTAGACAACCTCAAAGACTGGCTGCTGCGCCGAGGCGGTGCATTTACCGAACGCGCCCGACACTATGGATTACCCCATCCCCGTGGCTTGCTGTTAGTCGGAATCCAAGGAACCGGAAAATCACTAACCGCTAAGGCGATCGCCCACCATTGGCATCTTCCCCTATTACGTTTAGATGTCGGGCGTTTATTCGGCGGCTTAGTCGGAGAATCTGAATCCCGCACCCGCCAGATGATTCAACTCGCCGAAGCCTTAGCCCCCTGTATTCTCTGGATTGACGAAATTGACAAAGCTTTTGCGGGAGTAGAATCCAAAGGCGATTCCGGTACCGCCAGTCGAGTATTTGGTACGTTCATCAACTGGTTAGCCGAGAAAAAATCTCCTGTATTTGTTGTCGCCACCGCCAATAATATCCAAGCCCTACCGCCGGAAATGCTGCGGAAAGGGCGATTTGATGAAATCTTCTTTGTCGGCTTACCCTCACAAGAGGAACGTCAAGCGATTTTTGAACTCCACTTAGGGCGACTGCGCCCTCATAACCTCAAAAACTATGATCTAGCACGACTCGCCTATGAAACCCCCGACTTTTCCGGCGCAGAAATTGAACAAACCCTGATTGAAGCCATGCACATTGGCTTTAGTCAAAACCGAGACTTTACCACCGATGATATATTAGAAGCCGCCAGCCAAATCGTTCCCCTTGCCCGTACCGCCCAAGAACAAATTCAATTTCTCAAAGACTGGGCGGCGGCGGGAAAAGCACGGATGGCGTCAAGAGATAATCGTTTAAGTAGTCGGATTCAGCGTCAACTGCAGTAGAGGTTTTGAGTTTTGAATTTTGACCCTTTACGATTTTCGAGGGCATGGTTTTGATCCTTCGCTTCGCTCAAATATAGCACTACGCATTAAGGTTAGGACAATACAATTGGGTGAAAAGGCAACAGGCAACAGGCAATAGGCAACAGGGGAATGTCCTAACGTATCCCCGTAGGGCTATAACCTGGCGCGTCTGTAGGGGCGGGTTTAGGGACTTTCTTTTTTATCTTGATAGTAGCGTTTGTACAAAACCCGCCCTGACTACCCTTTAAGTACGACAACTATTTGACAATGACAAACAACTAACAATAAACGCTATGAGCTTATCAGGTATTGCCAAGTTTTTTATCGGATTTATTCTAGGTATTGCCATATTATTGGCGGGGGGGGGTGCCGTCGCCTATTACTTTTTCACAAAATTATCAGTCAATCCAGCTAAACCCATTTTTGCCGAAGAACAGCAAGCCAAGTCACCCGTTAAATCCCCTGATTCGGCGAAGAAACCCGCTCAATCTGCCCAGAAGCCAAAACCCAGTCCTAGTCCCACTCCCAGTGAATCCCCAGAACCCGAAGAATTACCCCCTGGCGCGTATGAAGCGCGGGTAACCTGGCCCGAAGGATTAAGCCTGCGCGATTCTCCCAGTCTCAATGCCAATCGCATTGGTGGCGTAGCCTACAATAAGGAAATTATCATCCTCAAAGAAAGCGATGATCAAAAATGGCAGAGAGTACGCCTGTCTGGTAGTGAACAAGAAGGTTGGGTCAAGGCGGGAAATGTTGAGCGAGTGGACTGAAGGAGATAGGAAGATGGGGAGATGAGGAAGATGGGGTGATGGGGAAGCAGGGGAAGCAGGGGAAGCAGAGGGAGCTGGGGGAGATAGGGAAGTTCACTCGAAATTCTACCTTACCTGTTCCCTGTTCCCTGTTCCCTGTTCCCTGTTCCCTGTTCCCTGTTCCCTTTAGAAACACGCCTTCAGATTAATATCGCCCAGTTGCGGAAACCCATTAGATAGCCAACCAGCAGTCGGGGCGGTAATTCTTACCCATTCACGTCCAGCGTCATCTAATCTAAATTGGGGTGGATCAGAAAGAGTGACGCGATCGCCAAAGAAGACGCCACCCACTCTCGCTGAATTCGTGTTGGGACTTTCCCGAATCGCTAATCCTTCATCTTCTTCATAAATTACTCGGCGACAACGGTTAGGTGGTGTGGGTGAGGGCGTAGGCGCAGGATTCCCCGCGCAAGGCTTGAGATCTTTCGCTTGGACAAATCCACTAATCGGAGAACGAACCGCAATCCAACCATTCCTACCACTAGCTTCAGCCAGGATGACTTGTTCATCGGCTTGTAAAGCGCGAATCGGATTAGCGATTGAACGTTCCGCGTAGATAAAAATTGACCGCGCCGCCGCCCGACATTGCCCGATCAACCCTTGAGTAAGCAGAAAAGAATTTGTCGGGGAAGGTAGGGTTGACGGGAATGTTCTAGGTTGATAGTTTAGAAGGTTTCTATAAGTATGACGTTCTACATTCTCCGTGGCATGAACCCAAGTATTCACCAACGGAGTTGGTTCTCTGCCAACAGCTACACTAGCCGTTGCTGGTAAGCCTTCTGCTACAGTAAATCCTAACAACAAAAGTGCGGCTGACTTGCTCCACAGGCTAATTTGGCTCATTTGGGTCACTCCTCATCTGATTAAGTGTCAGGTCTAATTGAATTTATGGCAATTGCTGGATTGCCTTGGCAAGAATATATCGGCAATGATTAACCGGATTGGATAGAAGTCATCACCATCATCCATCAAAATCGTGCCACATCGAGATTATATTAAGAAACGTAGCTAAATTTAAATCTTGATTGCAATAATTGAGTAGAGACTTCAGTTCAATAAAAGAGAGTGGTACGGTGAGAAAACCTGTCTGAATAGTTGTAAAATTCTTTAACGAAAAATACGCATGTACCACAAAAACACGAATAAAGATATCTGGACTGCCCTAGTTACCGCCGCGTTGGGTGCTGGAATCGTCACCTCGTTTGCCGTGAGTCAGGGTCAACACCCTCTATTAGCCTTGACAATTACAGGTATAGCCGCGCTGTCTGCTGTTCTGATCGAGCGATCAGGCTTAATATAGGGTCTGCTGAATAAGTCTTGTGGTGGGGTTAGAGAGCAAGGGAAGCTGGGGGAGCAAGAGTTGTAGAGACGTGCCATGGCACGTCTGGGAGCAGGGCAAGAGAGTTCCTAATCAACGAATGACAAATGACAAACGACAAATGACGATCCCTACTATTAACTTGAAATTTTCCCACCTACTTAACTATCTTTCCACATAGGTTGATAAACTAGCAATAAAAGTTATCTAGGAAACCTATGGAAACCCTTGCCTATAGCCATCTTATCTGGGCGTTGGAAAACCCAGACGAGGTGGGTTTAGAGAGTGTCAATCGGGAAGAATGGCGATTGACCCAGCCTTCTCCCGTACCATTCCACTGGCTATTATTCGCCATCGCCATCATTCTCAGCAGCTTAGGACTTACAGACAAAGCTGTTGCCCAAACACTACAGCAAGGAAGTCGTGGATCTCAAGTCATTGAGATTCAAAGGCGTTTGCAGGACTTAGGCTATTTTGATCAGCAACCCACTGGGTATTTTGGTCCGATCACCGCAGATGCTGTCCAGCGATTTCAGCGCCGCAATGGGCTGATTCCGGATGGAATCGTCGGTCAACGCACCCAATCTGTGTTGTTCGATAACTTGAGCCGCATTTCACCCTTAGATTCGACCTTTGCCTCAAGCACTTTACCTCCTCCTAGTACAACGATTGGCACCTTGCCACCTCCTCCGAGTCTCGGAAATATTTTATCTCCTAGCAGAGGACAAGTTACACCACCGCCTCCAATTGAGACTCAACAGTCTAGGTTTAGAGAATTGCGTCCCGGCGATCGCGGTCAAGATGTAGTTGAACTTCAGCTAAAGTTAAGACAGGCAGGTTTTGACCCCGGTCCAGTTGATGGCATCTATGGGTTCCAAACTCAAAACGCCGTTGAGCAGTTTCAGGAAGCAAATAATCTATTTCCCGATGGCGTAGCCAATCAAGACACGCTTCAGGCGCTGGGGTTAATTCCAACACTTGAGCAAAATCGTTATGTGGTCGTTGTCCCCATTTATAACGGAGATACACTCACTCGAGTGCAACGATATGTGTCGGGGGCATTTACCGCTGACTCTGGACGAGGTAAATTTGTCAATGCTGGCTCCTTTGCAGATCGTGACGGTGCTGAAGAGATTTCCCATCGACTGCGATCGCAGGGTCTGGATGCACGGGTTGCGTATTTCCGCTAAGATTCACACCAGATATATGGTTGAGGCATCCATCAATCTTTCATTCTGGACAAAGGGAAAGACATGTAGAGCATTGTCTACAGGTTATCAGCTATAGCAGCTAACCATCTGAACATCAGTCGGCTGACAGATTTAATTTTCTACCAAGACTCTTTAAATTGAATCAACAGCCATTTAATTGGAGTATAAGGTAAAATTAGTATCAGTGGGGTTGTCTCTACTATGAACTCATCATCAGTTCCACGCTCAATGAAAGACCAACAGGATAACCAGTTTACACCGGAACCCGAGGTTATGCCGATACCTCTAGCTAATGAAGATAACGGTCTTTCGGTTCGCCAAAAAGTTAAAATCCTTAACTTATATATTGATAATTTTTCTAAAGATGAGTTTTTAAAGAAATTAAAGCAGGGTATTGTATTTACCCCTAACGTCGATCACCTCATGCAATTACAAAACAATCGGCAGTTTTTGCAGGCTTATAAAGCGGCTGATTACGTAATATGTGATAGTCAGATTTTAGTTTACGCCTCTAAGTTTTTGGGGACTCCCTTCAAAGAAAAACTAGCGGGATCAGATGTCTTTCCTGCTTTTTGCCATTATCACAAAGACAATCCTGATATTCGTGTATTTTTATTAGGAGCGGCTCCGGGTGTAGCGAAGAAAGCGCAAGCTAGAATAAACGCTAGAATCGGTCGGAAAATCGTCGTCGCTGAATATTCACCCCCATGGGGATTTGAAAACGATGAACAAGAATGCCAAAAAATTTTGCAACTGATTAATGATTCAGGCGCTACAGTTTTGGGGGTAGGAGTTGGAGCACCGAAGCAAGAATTATTTATCAGTAAATATAAGCAGAAATTTAATCCCAATATTAAAATAATTATGGGAATCGGTGCAACGATCGATTTTGAAGCGGGGAACGTCAAAAGAGCGCCGAAGTTTCTCCGTGACATTGGCTTAGAATGGTTTTATCGTTTTTCGGTTGAACCGAGACGATTGTGGAAACGATATTTTGTTGATGATGTCGGTTTCTTATGGCTGATATTGAAACAGAAGTTCAAAATTTACAAAGCTCCTTTTGAGGATATGAATTGATCAATTAACCATTATCCCTCCGGAGTGAGCAAGATGCTCCTGGGTAGCGAGCAAGATGCTCCTGGGTAGCGAGCAAGATGCTCCTGGGTAGCGAGCAAGATGCTCCTGGGTAGCGAGCAAGATGCTCGCACTACGGCAAGGATCTCGCAATTCTTGACATTATGGTTTAAATGCCGAACAGCTTATTGCTTCCTGTCACT
>NZ_JAVJTO010000097.1:0-44526 GCF_040220235.1 Coleofasciculus sp. B1-GNL1-01 | reverse complement strand
TGAAAACGGTAAAAGCCTTATGTAACATTGTTGATGGCATTTTGCTGTTCTAATTTATAAGGTGGTTCTCGCAATCGGATTTGGTATGAATAGTCCTGGTTGCCCTAATTTTCTCTCATCACAATGAATTAGCCCTGCCTTCAAAAGGGGGAAGCCAAAGGATGCTTCGCTTTTTTGGCAGGGGGAAGCCAGCGGATGCTTCGCTTTTATTGCATGGGGAAACCAGAGGATGCTTCGCTTTTATTGCACGGGGATTTAGGGGGATCGACAATGTACCGCATAGCAGAGCAAACTGCTGTATTAGGGGTGAGAAAGCCGGACATCATATAAATTTATGGGTGAGGCAGGGCGGGTTTTGTTGTTAAGTTATGGGGGAATATGTGAATTGAGTCCCTAAACCCGCCCCTACATTTATGACCACTGACTAAATGGATGCCGGACTAAATTAGCATTGTAATAGTTAGGATCTCCAGTTACTTCTTGACCAATCCAATTGGGTAACTCTACATCTTGATTTTCATCAGTTAGTTCGACTTCGGCAATAATCAATCCTTCATTCTCACCGATAAACTCATCCACTTCCCAAACTAATTTCTTATCCTCAATCCTATAGCGCGTTTTTTCAATCAAAGGGCGATCGCACAATGTCTCTAGCATTTCTTGAGCATCTGATCCAGGAATAGGATACTCGTACTCAACTCTAGAAAAATTATCGGTTTTCCCTTTAATCGTCAGATAGCCTTGATCTCCAACTAAACGCACTCGAACCGTCGTTAGGTTTTGGGTAGCAATATAACCTTGACGATAGAGCATTCCTTGACTCAGGGTGCGCCATTGATCGCCTTTAACTAAAAATTTCCGTTCAATTTCAATTGCCATTGCTGCAACTTTGGAACAAAAAATATAATAAGTAGTCGGACTTTCATTAAAGTTGATGGTTGAAATTAAGGAACAGGGAACAGGGAACACTAATTTAATTTTTTCTCCCCCAGCTCCCCCTACTCCCCCTACTCCCCCTACCTTAACTACCAATACCCAAACGCACCGCTAACGCTGGCGTGAAGGGAATCAATGTTGCCACCATTAAAAATAGCGCCACTAAGCCTAAAATGGCTCTCGTATCATCCGGTTCGGTAATTTCATTGAGACTCGGACGCTCCAAAGAACGCTGCAAAAACAAAATGATAATTGCCCAATACAAAATCAATGGATTAGAGGGATTTGCTAATGCCACAATTCCCAAGATAACCAACGTTGCAATCGTCGTGCGGCGAGCCGTTTTGCGTCCATAGATAGCCTGAACAACCCGCCCCCCATCTAACTGTCCGGCTGGCATTAAATTCAACGCACTAATCACTAACCCCAGCCAACCCATAATCGTTAAGGGGTGAACGTCAACAAGGGGTGCTTGCAGAGAATTCCCCAAAATAATCCGGGCTAACCCACCAACCAAAACCGAACCTTGGAAAAATTGCGCCGGAACCTGAAAGGTACTGCCTTGATGAGACAAAACTAAGCCCAACAACAGTAGGAAAACAGACGCAATCCCACCCGCCGCCGGTCCAGCTAAGGAAATGTCGAACAAAGCTTTACGATTAGGAACCAATGATTCAAAGCGGGTAATTGCCCCAAAGGAACCAATTTGTAAACTGGGAATAAAAAATGGGAAACTCAGGCGAACCTGATGACGCCGTGCTGCCCACCAATGACCAAGTTCGTGAACTGCCAAAACTGTGCAAATTCCCAAACCTAAGGGCAAGGTTTCCTTCACCCGTTCAGGTGCGGTAAACAAATCAAAATTGAGCAAAAATCCAGCCGCTTCTAAGCTAGTAACAATGGTAGCCACCAGCAAGACTCCTGCCAAAATTTTCTGGGGAATCGTTAGCGGTTGGGGATCATTACTACTGGGGAGAATAATCACCACGGGTTTTCCTTCGGGATCTTCAACTAAAAAGAGTCGGTAGCGGTCATCCAACCGTTGTTCTAAACTGGCAGATAAACGGGAATGCACCGCCTCAGGCTCACCGCCACGCAGATTCCCCTTAAATATCACCCCTTCCTGATAGGGAATGGTTTCTGTGGCAAAAAATGTATCGATACCAAAAATTCCCTGGATAGTCTTCAGATCTTCTGGCGAAATGGGGATTACTTCAGTCCCGGCGGGACCACTACTCTCTGGTGATGGGGCGGTTGCTGAGGTGTCTTCTGGCGGTGACACATTTTGACTGTCGTTGGTATCAGATTTCTCATGGAGTAACTGGTTGGCACGCTTTTGCAAGACGGCATCTTGACCTTCTTCCCGCAACCGTTTGCCGAGGAAAATATAGATCCCGGTTGAAACCACTAATAAAAATAAGATACCAACAATATTCAGATAAATTCCGCCAGCCAATAGGACAAAAAATATCAGCCAGGGAACCGTCAACACCAGGGACTGCAACCAGGCGAGTATGCCGAGTCTACCGTAAGTTCTGGCACGCCTATATCCCCAACCGATGACACCAAGGGCGACAAGGAGAAGTAAAACTGTTGCAGTCGTCTCTGATCCGTTGAACATGTTTAATGAAACTTGTAGCAGCAAAAGCCAATAGTTCTACTGTAGCTGAGTAGGGAAGCTGCGGAAAGTCGCTGTTGACAAATCACTCCCCACTTTTTTGATAGCTGAGTAACGCTTGTCTGAGATTGCCTTGCTGTTGACTCAACAGGCGATCGCAGACGGGGGCATCTTCTCCTGTCCAATGCATCAGCAGTGCCAGTTTCACCCGGCGTCCGCTGCGTTCGAGTAAAAATCCGGCTTCGTCTCGGCTCAGGTCAGTCAGGTCTTGTAGAATTCTTAAAGCACGGTCATGGAGTTTTTTATTGGTGACGGCGACATCAACCATGCGATTGCCGTAGACTTTGCCGAGTTGCACCATCACACCCGTAGACAGGATATTCAATACCATTTTGGTCACAGTTCCGGCTTTTAAGCGTGTTGAACCCGCGAGAATTTCTGGACCCACGAGTAAGCGAATATCTAAATCTACCTCATAACTGACTTGTTCAGCGGGGACACAGGCAAGCAAAATTGTCGTAGCGCCGCGTTGTCGTGCCGCTTGCAATGCCCCACGCACATAGGGTGTTGTCCCACCTGCGGTAATGCCAACCACGACATCCAGTTCCGTCACCTGGCGGTGCGCGATCGCTTCGATGCCATCTTCTTCCCTATCTTCCAAGTTTTCTGAACTCCGGATTAACGCCCCAGCACCGCCAGCGATAACGCCTTGTACCAGTTCAGGGGGTGTACAAAAGGTGGGAGGACATTCAGCCGCATCCAGTACCCCTAAGCGTCCGCTAGTCCCTGCACCGATATAAAAGAGACGCCCCCCTTGTTTCAGGGCTTGCGCCGTCCGATCAATCGCTTGTGCCAGTTGAGTTCTAACGGCGGCGATCGCCCGAATCGTTTTCTCATCCTCGCGATTAAACAAATCCACTAACTCTAGCGAGGTAAGCTGATCGAGATTTTGACTTTGAGGGTTTACCTGTTCCGTTAGCAGATAACCTCGTTCCTCCAACTTTTTCATCTGATTGATTGTAAGTGTATTTCCGAACTACATTAAGTTCTGTCAATATTCCTCAAACTCTTACGAATGACGAATGACAAATGACAAATGACAAATGACAAATGACAATCGCCACCGTTAACTTGGAATTTTCTCACCTTACAACAATCCCTCTAGTTGACGGCGAATTCGATCCAGATCAGACATCTCTGGTTCTTGAGTTGGCGTCGCATCAGGTTGCCAGTCTGTTTTTTCCACATTTGTTTCTGGCGGTAATGCCAACATCCCGGTTTCAACGAGTTGGCACTCATAGCCCGCACTTTGGCAGAATTCTTCAATTTCCTCAATCTCCAGCGCTTCCACAGAGGGATTGGGGAAATCCTGGGCTTCCAGCATCCCGCCAAAACGGATGGCGTCATCCTCTGACTCAAACATCAACACCACATTGCGATCGCCGATTTGCAGGGTGTGAATCCCCTCGTTTTCGCTACGAGCATTGAATAAGAGAACATAAACTTGTTTCGGTGCAACCATAACCTGTTCAGATGGGAGTGATCGACAGACAAAAAAATCGTCTTTACTCAGATTAATACCAAATCCGCTTTTGTTACCCCCTTGATAGTTGGGTTACTTTTTCCTTAGAACCTTCTGCCCTCTGCCTTGTTCTTAATCATCAGCCACTCGACCATAACGAGCGATAAACCTCTGGCTTGGGTTCTGTTGATGGCACAACCACGCCCACATCTGATCGCCGCAGCAGAAATGCCACCACTCCCCTGGATGACGCTGAAATCCTGCCTTTTGCATGATATCCCGTAACAATTGCCGATGGGCATGATAGGGGAGGTGTAACTCCTGGGCGTAGTAATCTGGCTCAGATCGGGGGGAGAGTTCGTCAATCGCTGAACCCATGTCAATCGTCTCATTCTTCTCATTGACGAGTGTAATATCTACGGCAGCACCCGTACTATGAGGCGGTGGGGTTAAGGGGTCAGGACTCGGTAACGCCCAGATTTGATAAACTTGCTGCCAGATCATCTGGCGTTCAGTTTCCGATAGAGTCGCTGGGTTTAGGTTTTGCGATCGCACCACTTCTGCAAAGGTATGGTTGACCATAAATTCCTGAACCGCTACAGGACGATAGGCATCAAAAATCAGGATACGCCAACCCGGACATCGCTGTTGCAGGTAAGTTTGAGCTGTGATTAATGCCTCTAACACCGTCTGGCGCAAATGGTAGGGCGATGTCTTCCCGTAAGGAGCGCCCAGTTTTTCATAAGGATGAAGGGATTCCACGGCGAACCGCTCCAAGGGTATGGGAACGAGGGGTTCTCCACAGTCTCGAATCGGAATCTGGTAATAGGGTTTCATTGTTCTTTGTCTTTAGTCATCAGTCCTTTGTTTTCTAGCATTGCCATCCGACTAATGACTCAAAACACGTACAAGAAATCCCCTGACCGTCAGAACAAGCGCTCAGGGGC
The DNA here is from genome assembly GCF_040220235.1 of Coleofasciculus sp. B1-GNL1-01. Lineage (NCBI taxonomy): Bacteria > Bacillati > Cyanobacteriota > Cyanophyceae > Coleofasciculales > Coleofasciculaceae > Coleofasciculus > Coleofasciculus sp. B1-GNL1-01. Next base: position 39,503 of record NZ_JAVJTO010000097.1, on the reverse strand, counting down.
TAAAGAATACAGTGTTTCCTCTTAGAACATATCCAACTCAAAGAGCGAAATAATCCGTATATTTCCGGAACTTTGCTAGCTAGTTCATTTGTATCACCGTAGAATCACGGAGAAATTTGTGTACTTTTGTAAATAAATGTTAAATTAATCAAAGAAGACAGACTGTCAGGGTAAGACCTATAAAGAAAAAGGACTTACGTTTCGACACGGAGATACTGCTTAGATAACTCAATGGCGTAAGTCCTTGATAAGTCGTATGTGCTTAACTACTATTGTGTATTTCTACTTACGTAATTTCCTCAGCAATAGTAATGAATCTTAATACGCGATTTAGCGGATTTATCTCTCTTGGCGAAATCTGTAAAACTCACCTCTACAACTGGGCGGGCGCGAGTAGAGACGTTGCATGCAACGTCTCTACAATGGTGCCGAAAGTCCTAATCGATATGTCTACTGCTATAAGTTATCAGTGTGTGCCAAAACGTTATCTGTAAAACCCGCCCCTACAGATCGGCTCCCCCAGCTTCCCTCTCATCCTTGGGAGTTGCGTCCGGAATCGGATCATAACCGCCTGGATGAAATGGATGACAGCGTAAGATGCGCCGCAGTGCGAGGATACTCCCACGCCACGGTCCAAAGCGTTCAATGGCTTGTAGGGCATAGGTTGAACAGGTTGGATGAAATCGACAGGTTGGCGGAAAGATAGGGGAAATTAAAGTTCTGTAGGCTCGAATCAGCCAAATTAATAAAATTTTCATCATGTAATAGAGTGTTATAGGCACTCCTCTGTTATTCGGGTTAACTCTTGCTTGACTCAATACCTTTGTTAGAATCAATTCCGGTGTTATGGCTCCACATTAGTATTGTGGCACTAGGGCTAGGCGTGATTGTGCTATCCGCTGAGACACTCCATCGCCGGACTTCTACGAATTCAGAATTAGCACGCAAAGTTGTTCATATCGGTACTGGCAATGTGATTTTGGTGGCTTGGTGGTTACAAATTCCCGCCTGGGTTGGTATAACCGCATCCATCATCGCTAGCGCGATCGCACTTTTGTCGTATTATGTGCCATTGCTGCCCGGTATCAACAGTGTGGGACGTAGAAGTTTTGGCACATTCTTCTATGCAGTGAGTATAGGTATCCTCATCGCTTGGTTTTGGTCACCCCATCACTTCCACTATGCCGCAATTGGAATTTTAATCATGACCTGGGGAGATGGACTAGCGGGATTAATTGGTCAGCGATTTGGGCAGCATAAGTACCAAATCTGGGGGATGACAAAAAGCTGGGAAGGTTCTTTGACAATGACTCTAATCAGCTATGGGGTCAGTTGTTTAATTCTACTTGGGGTTCAGGGTCATGTTTGGCAAACGTGGTTACTCCCTATCGCTGTGGCGTTAGGGGCTACCGGTTTAGAACTGTTCTCAAAGTGGGGTATGGATAATCTTACCGTACCTGTAGCCAGTGCTGCTTTGGCGTTTTACCTTCATCAACTATTTCCCTTAGTCTGAGTTTTGAGTGTGTAAGGGCGGGTTTAAGTCAGTAACATTCGCTTGAAAATAGTCCTGATTGCGGCAATAGCGATACAAGCGATACCCCCTATTTCTAATATCCAGTTCATCCTTAATCCGGCTACTTGCCAACCGATCAAGGCATCAATATGATGAAAGGATGAGGCACGAATGACAATAAAACAAGAAAGGAACATTAAACCTAAAAGCGCTAACCGATAGGTTTGCCGTTCAGCATAGATGGCGCGTCCAATTACCGAAACTAAAAGTAACGCCGCAATCACAATTCCTAGAATAAATTGCGTCTGAACCATCCGACGCTGCTGATACCAACCCTGAGATAGCGCTAATTCCTTGCCTACTACAGTCACCAAAGACTGTAGATCTAATTGCTTATTAATACCTAGCAATAATAAAAGAATAGCGAAGAATCCCCATAGCCAACGAATTTGACTCACTCGCTGTAGAGGGAAGACGAGCCGATGAGGTAAGGCACTGATCAGGCACAATAACGCTGTGATAAAATACGCTACGACTGTAAACCAGCCCATAAACGTAGGATCACCGATTCCGGGTTGCCAGTGACCATTAATAATAACTGCGAAAAGTTGCATCCTGTGTGGAAAAAAGTTTTAAGTTTTGAGGACAGTAAGTAGGTGGGGACAATTAAATTTAACGGCTTTGATCGTCATTCGTCATTCGTCATTCGTCATTCGATTATGTAAGGGTTTGAGGAACATTCACAGAACTTAACATAGTTCGGCTTATTTCCACCAACCTACTTAGGGAAAAGTTGATTGGGTCATCCAGTTTTTTGGATTGATCGTTCCATTTTAACTTAAGATGAGCGGCTCTTGTATTTCTGCCGCGCTGCACTAGTGCAAGACGGCAGAAATATAGCGCTACGCGCTAGGCTTTCTTGCAATAGGCAATGGGCTTTCTTTGAAGAAAAACACTGACTCATCAAGGGATTGAGCGATTTAAATTTTTCTTCTTTTGTCCTAACCTGTGTGCGTAGTGCTATAACTGAACAGCTAATATCTCCCCCTGCTTCCCCTGCTTCCCCTGCTTCCCCTGCTTCCCCTGCTTCCCCTGCTTCATCGTATCTACGAAGCTGCTCAAGTATTTCCGCAGCACTGCACTAGCGACTCCGTACCTACGTCGCCCCGCTATCCCTCCCCCTGATGGCGCGTGGAGGACGGGGATTCCCGCGATTCATGTTGAGTTTTGAGTGTGTAGGGGCGGGTTTATGAACTTTCACACAAGCTATAAATGATAACGTTTATTCAAAACCCGCCCTAACCGAGTTTTAAGCTACGAGTTTTGAATTATGAATTTAAAGTCCTTGTTCCCTGTGCTACGAAAAATGACGGAGCGTGCTTGGCGCTTCGCGAATATGAGCAATCACCAATCCTCCATCACAAATTCCCAATCCCCAATCCTCAATGAAGCTATGCTGCTGACGGATGAATTGCTCCTCTATTACAAACGCTGTCGGCGTCGAGCGTTTCTCGATTATTCGGGTGATCCGAGTCAAAAAGATCCGCCCCAAGATTTTCTGCTGAAACTGCGCCAAGATAGTTCGGCGCATCGGCAAGCTATCCTCAAAAGCGCAGAATACGAGGGAAGCTATGGTTCTGCGGGAGAAAGTCCACTCCTATCCTTGTTACCGACTGGAGCAAACCTGACACCGATACAAACCCCTAACTATGGGCGAGATGATTGGCAAGCGGGAGCGCAGGCGACGTGGGAGTTGATGCAGCAAGGCGTCGATTGTATCGCTAAGGGACTTTTGCTCAGGCAAACGGTTGAGGGAGTCACGCTGCTGGGTTCTCCTGATTTATTGCTCAAACAGCCGGGACACTCGATTTTCGGGGATTGGATGTATGTTCCAGTCTCGATTAAATTCGGCAGGCGGGCTAAGGCAGATTATCAAATCATCGCGGCGTTTCATGCCCATCTTTTGGCTGAAATACAGGGGAGTTTGCCCAGTCAGGCTTGGTTAATTTTACGTCGTCAAAATGCCTACTCGGTGACTCTGGATAAATGGCTACCCCTGATGCAAGCGGATTTGGCAGACTGTATCCAAACGTTGGGACAAGCTCAAGCACCGGAAGTCTTTATTTCACGGCAAAAATGCGGTCTTTGCCATTGGCATAGTAGCTGTTATGCGATCGCCCAATCTCAAAAGCATATTTCGTTGATACCCGGTGTTACGCCAAAGCGCTACCAAAGTTTACAGGAGTTAGGGATAACGACGGTGGAATCCCTTGCCCAAGCTGAAATTAGCACCTTGGCATCCGAGTTTGGCAACGAAGTGGCATTAAATTTAGTGCAACAGGCTCAATCGATTCAGTACAATCGGGTGATTCTGCGTCAGAGATTTGAGCCAGCGACGGAGACTCCACCATTCGACAGGTTGACGGAATCGGAGAACAATGCAAATGGTGCTGGAGTTAATTCTTACTCAGAGTTTCAGCCTTCGATGGGATATACGGATCGATTACCCCAAGCCTCTGTCGAACTCTTCTTTGATATCGAGGCTCAACCCGACTTAAACCTGGACTATTTACTAGGTATCTTGGTAGTTGATCGCTCCACCAATACTGAGACATTTCACCCCTTCTTGGCAGAACATCCCGACGATGAAGCCCTCATCTGGCAGCAATTTTTAGAGTTGGTGTGGCTCTACCCCGATGCTCCCATCTTTCATTTTTCGGATTATGAAGTCGAAACCGTCAAGCGCTTAGCTAAACTTTACAAAACCCCCTTCACCCACCTACAGCCCTTACTGTCGCGCTTTGTCGATGTTCATCAGCAGGTTATGAGTACCGTAACCTTACCCGTGGAAAGCTATTCACTCAAACATTTAGCGCGGTGGTTAGGCTTTGAGTGGCGCGATGCGGCGGTAACGGGTTCTCAATGCGTCTGTCTCTATGAACAGTGGCTGACAACAGGCGATCGCACGGTACTGGAGATTATTCAACGCTACAATGAAGATGATTGCCGTGCTACTTATCACTTGAAGGACTGGTTATGCGGATTTTTGCAGGCAAATGCTTCCACCTTTGCCTGAAGAATGCGAAGTTATGCAAAGATTTCTGAAAAAAGCTGAACTGGTTATTAATATTACAATTTTCTCTAATCAATCAATGTTAGCGTAGATAGCATTGAGGGTTTCGCAGTCGTTGAATCGGATGGAAGCCCTCTAGGAACTTTTAAGAGGTGATTGCTATGCTTCCAATCTTCCTGATTCTCTTGATCAGCGCCATCGCAAGTCTCTGGCTGTCTTTACGCGCCTCTCACGAAGTTTCCCGGGTTTTAGCTATAGGTAGTGCTATATTTTGCTTAATTTTTGGGTTTGCTATGGCACCGTGGGCTATTCAGGTTTTGATTGTTCTGTCGCTTCTGGGGATCGAACGGTTATATCCCTTCCGGAAAACAGCCGCTGAATTGGTTACTCTCTCTCCTACCAAAAGACGGTAGTTTTTGACGTTAAGGTCTACTTCAGACTACCATTCGACCAGGGATTCTATTCCCCCAATCTATAACAGAAAAAATTTAATAAATGAATACCCCAGCTTTAACGCTGGGGTATTTTGATCGGAAGTTTCTCTAGGACATCGGTCAAGAAACCGGGTTTCTTGGGGTGAAAGCTTGATATTTCGTTGTTATCCTCATGAAAAACCCGGTTTCTCGGAATACTTGACCGATCTGATAGTTTCCCCAGTGCAAATGTATTATGCCAAGACTCAAGCTTTATCCCTGGACGTGCTAGAGTACAGCGCTAGTCATCAAATTGCTCGTAATCGTCATCTAGCATGAGGACATAATCAGCCATCTGTTTAGCGTAATGAAGGACTCTAGGCACTTCTAAGAAGTCTTCGTATTGCAAAACGCCATGACGGGATTCGTGAGCGATCGCGGCTAAGTCGAGTAAGTTGTCCTTGTCATCGTCTTGATAGTAACCTATGGTAATCTCAACCAGAGAAGGGTGCCTCCAAGATTTTTCGGGTTGCTCTATCCTCGATAAATTGTTGGCAATGTCACTCATCGTCGAAGACTTCTTACCAAGACTAAAAAATACACGGTCATTGTCTAAATTCCTGAATAGACCAGTAATAAATCCAGATACTTTTTTTCCCTTCATGCCAAACCACTCTGATGTTTCATCCCCAGAGCGTAATCGGATAACCCGCAGTCCAGGGAATTCCTCAAAAACAGGTTGGTCTCGCTCGGCAAACGATAATCCCTTGACGGAAATTTGTCTATCCTGTAGCCACGTCCATTGCTGACGGATATTCTGAGCTAAACAGTAAAGTAATGTCGGCTTACCTCTTAACTCTTTTTTGTTGAGAGTCTGCTGAATAAATGTTCTAATTTTAGCTTTACTTTTATCGTCATTGGTAAAGCCTTTTCCCTCCTTGTTTATGCGAGTCAAGGCTTCATGATATGGTATCCACGATTCTAAACCGGGGAAAATAGCAGTGATTTCAGCCGTCCGAGAAGACATTTTGACAATGACGGGAATTGTTTGGGGTTTCGCATCAGCGCTAGTTTCGGAAGTACGATTGACCAACCATAGCCCTACTTCATTGATAGGAGTATCTGGGTCTACATTGGGAAGTGTTAGGTAAGATGGAGCCATCCGCACTCCTAGAGAGCGCAATAGGTCGATAAAGCTACTGATCGCTTTTTGAGAATAACTTGTTGGTTTGGGAGTAATAAACTGGCTGACAAGTCCCTGATCCGCAAAACCGAGACGAATCGCACGTTTTGGGTCTCCCCAAGGGGCTAACTTATATTTAGTTTCATTTCCTTTACCCTCGTCCTTTCTTTCTACAAACTTCCAATGTTTTTTATCATAAAGTTCAAACCAAACCCCCACTTTACCACGTAGTTTTGATTGAACAGGCTGCACAAGAGCAGCGACTTCACGCCTTCGCTTCTTTATCGCTTTTTCTCGCTCTGTACTCTTCGGTTTAAATTCAGGAGATAAATCTAAGCGTTGTGCTAAACCAGCCACTTCCTCCACACAGATAGTCACTGTTAAACCTTCCGGGAACGAGTAACTTCCGGGTTCTGCATCTGGCAACCCTAAGCAGTACTTTATTGCTTTGAGACGTTCTACCAGATTTTCTTCGTTGATGTACCAAATCCAAATGGTTAAATGTTCGCCAACGGATGAACAAATTGCACGCCGCAATGTTGCTTGTTCACCACTACGCTCTTCATAAAACTGCTCCAGCCTCTCCTGAAATTTATTGTCCTTCTCTTCTGGTTCTGGTTTCCAGCTAAGACGTTCTGACTCCTGTTTTTTTAAGAGTTCTTGGCGGCGCAATTGGTAATCTGATTCAGACTCTCTTTTTTTCTTGATACATTTTTTTAGTTCAGTTTCCTGTTTGCTTAACAATCTTTCTTCTCTGACGGCAAATTGCTTTTCGGTTTCTGCTTTTTTTCTAAGGATAGGCTCATCAAAACTTTTTTTGGGCTTTTTCAAGTCAAAGAACTGACTTGACTGCTTGTCTGTATCATATTTCTCACGTTGACAATCTATCGGTTGCCAATAGTCTTTTAAGACATCAGCTATTTGGCTTAAGAGTTCGTTAGTATTAGCTGTAGGTAATCCTTTCGCTACTTTATGGTTGGGTTTCATCCCTTCTTTATAGGCAATGCCAATGTTAGGTTTACCGCTTAAAGCGTCTGAGGGATTAGCTACTATTTGTTGCGGAGTCACTGAAAGAATGTCTAATTTTTCCAACAATATAGCTAGGTTTTCATCCCAGTCTGCTACACCTTTCTTTAATACCATCCGGCAAGAAAGAAAATAGTCTGTCCACTGATCAGGATTTAGTGCTTGTCCCCAATTCAGTTGGGCGCGGATGCAGGCGTTACTACCGTGATTTTTTGACAATTTAGAATCGTTTACACTGAGCCAGCGCCTAATGCTTGGCTTAACATCTAATCGGGGATAATGCAAATCAGGTTCCTGTACCATCCTCACTGTTAAAACTATTGAATAATAGTAAGTTTGTCCGTCTTCTGTATAATTTAACGGCTGCCAAGATATTAACTCGGCTCCTTGCCCACTTGATGGTATCGTTCGGTAAAACTGAAGTTTTTCGCCATCCACTTCAAACTTTAATCCTGGTTGGGTTAGTTCTTTCGCTAGAATGTGAGGCAACAAAATAAAATCATTGCCAGAGAGTTTAGCGGTTCCATTTGGATACGTTGTAAACTGCTTTGGATAGGATACCTCTTTCCTTTCCCAAACCAATTTTTCGGCAGACAGATAACTCATCGCCAATTCTCGTTCCTGAGCAGTGATGCCAACTTTCCTTTTATTACTTGGTTTTTCGGGAAATTCTGTATCTATCCAATAAGATAAAATAGCCTCCAAATATTTTGGGGGGAGTTGGTGGGGGCTGTATAACCAAAACTCCCCTGGTTTCGGCGACGGTTTGCCAATGTAAATTAAACCAGGAGCTAGTGTTAATGCTCTATTGAGAGACTTCACGGGAAGGCTGGCTTGTTCAATCGCTTTATTATCCCGCTTGGCAGTAAGTCGTCTTATTTGTTGCTTGGCATCATCGGGAAACTTTAATCCAAAAAACTCTTGAGGTGGCAAGTCAGATTTTAAGTGGAAAGCGCATAAACGGATTGTTGGGTAGACCATGAGTAATAACCTATAAGTAATTAGAGATTGACTTGGGGTAAACCAGAAAGCTTTCTAGTTTTAGCGATCGCACAATAAAAAGGGCGATAGAGAGATTGTACAACCAAGCGATTGCGCCGAGGAATTTGTGGATCATTTTCAAAATAAGGACGCAGTAAATTTACAATCCCGACCAGGACACTGGTAGCAGCAATATCTTCTTTTCCATCTTGGTTTCTAGCAGTATTTATCCCAAATTTAGCGTCGCACCAAAAAACTTGTGCATTGGCATTACCACGAATTAGACGCCCTATTACTTGCCAAAGAGAAACAAGAATATCCCACTGCACAGCCTCGCGATCGTCTACAGGTAGCGTCCTTAATTTTACTGAGAGGTGCAGCAGGTGAAGCCATTGACGATATGCCGTGTCACGAAAATCCTCGCCTAATTCCCTCAAGGTTTCCCCTGTAGCCGTTTTATAATGATCGATTGCCCAACGGTTGATGGAGTGAATGGCATAAGATAAATCATCAGGAACAGGGTGAGGTAAAACGAGAAAGTAAGCTGCTCCAATTACAGCTATTCCATTCTCATCAACAATATTATGCCCTCGCTCAAAGGCTTTAATTGGACTAATCAAAATTGTTTCCGATCTTGTCGCAAAATCCGGCGATCGTCCCCGCTGCAATGCATGACGATTATCCCGCTCATTATGCCACTCCTTATGAATTTCATCATCAGGAGATAGAGGGATAACTTGATCCTTCCATCCTAAATCAACCAGACGCTGGTAAACCCAGTCAACTTGTTCATAGCTGTTAACCATTAATGAGATTTTTCTCCCATTCAACGCTTTGAGTTTGTCAGTTAGATAATCCTCTTCTACTAACTTAGTAACAATTTGTTCTAGGTTACGACGCTTATTATCTCCTGCTCCCGACACAGAGATAGCGTTTTGATGCTTATCAAAGAAGGGTAAAAACGTTGAACTTATGACCATTTCCTTTGATGTATCTGGTACAAGTACTCCATAAACAGGTACATCAACATGATAGGCAGGTGATTTTCCCGCCCAACTTGTTCCCGACATCAGCAATAAGTGGGGACTGGCAATAGCATCTGCTTTGAATAATTCATCAAAATGCAGTAACAACCAACGTCCAACGCCCGTGCAACGAAAAAACTGTAAGCTACCTAATGACTCTTTGTAGGATTTGTGGTACTGAAATGCCAGTTGATTTCCCATTGGCATTGCTGGAATAACGGCATTAAAGTCTGGTGGGGGAGCATCAAACCACATTGAATCTGATGTATCCAGATTTAGGATTCCTTGCACCTGTCGCCATTTGATCATCATCAAGGAGAGCTTACTTTGCAGAACACAGACCAGCAAAGCAAACTCTAATTTGACGGAAATTTCATTGATTTTTTCCGAAGACAAGGGAATCGTTGCAGTTTGCTCAACCCATGTCCGAATAGCTGCACGTTTTTTGTCTTTTTTAGCCAACGGAAATAAGGGATTATGCTCGTTGTCTAAGTTTCTGATATAGAGTTCAAACGTACCCTTCATTAAGGCATCACATTGTTGAGGTTGTTCTACATTATCCGGGTCTGTCCTTGTTAGTAACGTAGCCACCTCTCGCAACAAGAGCCAGTCCGTGAAATAATGCTTAGAGTCTCGCCATTTAGCTAAGTCATTTTCATTGCTCAATAGGTGGTAGATTTTATCGGCTGTGCCGTTAGCTATACGGCAAGCGTCCCACCAATCTGAGACAATATCATTTTCAAGCAGTCTTGACTTTTTCTGCTTTAATTTGTCTTCAACATAATCGTGGAGCTTGTTCAACCAAGCATCTCTTGCAGGTCTGCACAATGTCTTATCAGGACTAAATGCTTTATCCAGATAGGCTTGGTGTTGGTCAACTTCATCCACAATGACCAAATCACTGCGCCTACAAACCAATTCAAAATACAGGATACTCTCTCGGTTTATTGATCGTGGAACCCTGCTATAAACTAAGCTTCCTGGTGTGGCAATCCAGATAGAAGCGTTAACGAGATCGCAGTTTTTTTTATGAGAGGGACATACACCGTAAGCTGGACAAGCTTTGTGCTTAGATGATAGTTCTGATTCATCTTCGTTGCTTGTCTCTATAGGTTCTAAGTTCAAACATGGCTGCATACCCATTTCAAATGGTATTTCCATCTCCGGCTTAACAGAAGGGGTCAATAGGCAAGTATTACTCAGCCATTGGAACGCCGGATGATTTTGGTTAAACGCTTCATTTGGATTAGAGTTATAAACGGCTTTGTGTAATCTATTTAAGTGGCTGGCTTTATTGGAATTCCCCAAGATAGGAGCCACATCAGTAATTCCAACTTCGGCAAACATTTTAGTCAACTCAAAGATTTGTAGCACATCCGCTACAACTAGCGTAACGTGCAATTTCTTACGCCACGCACAGACTGCCAAAACTTTCATCAAGTTGGACTTGCCGGATGACACCATCCCGACTAAATGCCGGATTTTATTGATGGTTAAAGTCTCAGCATCAACTAATTCTTGGGTATCGTTAAATACTTGTAGTTGGATTTTACTAAAAAGACTTACCCACTTTGAGTTTAGTCCCCTATTACTTCTTTGCTCATCCATCCATGCGGCTGTTTCCCTAAGTTCAGCCCAAGATAGTTGCAGTGGATTTCTCAACGGCACACCAGCTATATTGTGATTTTGTGGACGTTGGAAATTCGCAATTAGAGGCGATATCGCAACAGTTTCCTTTTTCCCTTTTACTTCACACTTATACTTTCCAGCTTTAGCCCAGGCAATCGCCTTTCTTTGCGATAACTCGACTGACTGATTTAAGGTATCGTTGTAAATCTGGAATCGGTGATTGGCAACTGTAATATTGGTTCGCCTTAGATATTGCCAAGATTCCCCTACTTCATACCCACGACTATCTGACGGAAAATCTCGATAACGCTGTAGGGCTTCGTTCCAGATAAATGGACTATCGAAGTGTGGTAAGAGATGACGAGCGATCGCTAACATTCGATACTGATTTTCCGTCCAATTTTGGCATTCTGGATGTGAGATAGGATAACCAGTCAGTAGCACCCAAAGACTGTTCGCTGTGGCGCTAGGAAGTAAGACGCTCAACAGGTAAAGTCCTAACTCGATCTCACATAACTCTTTATCTAAATCGTTCTTTAGAGGTGCATACCATTTCGTCGTATTTCTCATTTCTCACTTCCTAGCTTTTTGATAACTTTTTTGACAAAGGCACTTTCAAACATTACCTGAGATTTTTTGATCGAGACGGGACAGTAACCTCGAAATTCTTGGATGTACTCTTGACCATAACTTTTCAGTTCATCAGGAAAGACAAAAAAGGATTTATGGTAAGGCTGATGCTTGAGTTGGCGAATAGGCTGATTTACTTTTTTGGCTAAGTTATATGCTGATTCCCAAAACTTGACATCAACCGCCCAGACTGTTCCATCTGAAAAAACTAAATGTAAGTCATATTGGTCGAGTTCTGGATATAGCTTAACTTCTAATCGGTTTAACTGTTTCAATCTTCCTTCGAGTCGTAGTTCGGCTTTCCCTGGACGATGAATAAAATATCGTAAATCCTTCTTCAGCCAAAAGATTTCATCAGACTGATGCTCGGCTAAAGGGACAGGATTCTTTTTTTCTTTAGCACAATGTTTGTTCTCACATTTTAAATTATTATCTTTTGTTACATACATTAAACCGCCACAATGACCGCAGCCGTAAAAATTCTCACTTAACTTATAAGATTCTGGAGCTTTTTCATAGCTATGTATCAGAAGGTCTTGCACGAGCTTAAAATCTACAGCGCTGTCAACATAAAGTTGACCCCTTGTTACGACAGGGTTTTCTATAAGATACTTCCTAAACCTCGTATAGAGTTCCGGGTTTTGTGCGGCTTTAGTCATTACCTCATTAATTATTTTCTTTTGGAAATTACCCCATTCATCGAAGTATTCCCCTGCGGTTTCAATACAAAACCCACTCGGCTTTTGGTCTTCTATCAGTCGCTTATCGAGCCATTCTTCAGGACAATCAATTTCTATATCCCAATCTTTTAAGGGGCGCTGCGCCCATCTGGACACAAAATCAGGAACTCCTTGTATCGGTTGACGCACTCGGGCTATTAAACAAGCAAGTGCCAGCTTGTTTACCCCTAATTGCAAGACAGCCGGATAGGCTGAGAGGCTTTTGGGGATTTGGTGTTCATACTCACATAGACCCTTAGCTATCTGTTGAAGCGTACCCTCTCCTATCAGATTCACCCTATCAGGCTCTTTGACTTCCTCGCTACCCGTAACTAATGACGTCATGTCGTACCTTCTGTGTCCTGTTGGCGTCCTCATTGCCTTAATCTTTCCCGTCGCCTCCCAGCGCCTGAGGGTATCCACGCTAACCCCTATGCGCTGTGATGCTTCTTTTGGACTCACAAACTCTGGAATGGGCTTTTCCTCAATTCGATTTCTCTACTATAGCCGCATTTCTAGATTTGCATAGATATTTTTGTTAAATTTGGGCAGCGAAATCGCAATGCGCTGCTTGCATGAATAGGCAGTTCCCCCTGTAAAAAATAACGAAATGCTTAGTTGGTGAGGTATAGAGCCATTTTTTAAACCCCTGGCGAATGGGTACATTTGTGAAAAAGACTCCTAGAACGGATAGTGACCGCGATCGCTCTTTTTTCTCAACGTCGTCTGATTGCGGTTTACTGGCAAGTTCCAACAGGGCTACGGGTTGAAATAATTATCGCGATCGCGTAAATTAACTATGCGATCTAACTAATCGGTTTGGATATAGCGGTTTGCGACTGGGTAGAGTACAGCTAAAATTTATGATACTGGGTCATCTGGGCGTAAAGTGTATTCACCTGAGTTGCAGTTATTCAGAAACAGATTTGAGACGATAACCTAAACCGTGTACCGTTTCAATTAAATCATCTGGAGCGCCTACTGCTCGAAGTTTGGAGCGCAGGCTTTTAATATGCACCTTAATCGTATCTTCTTTGGGAGGATTATCGATAGACCAAACATGCTCAATAATGGCACTCCGACTCATAATTTGCCGCCCATTACGAATCAGCAATTCTAAAAGACTATATTCTTTGGGAGTCAAGCGTAAAGTTTGATCGCCGTAGCAGACTTCATAAGTCCCTGGATCTAAACGCAATTGTCCCCACTCTAAAATAGGGGGAGAAACCGTTTGCCCTCGTCGCAGTAGCGCTCGAATTCTCGCCAGTAACTCTGGAATATCCAGAGGCTTAACCATATAGTCATCAGCGCCTGCGTCCAAACTGATAACTTTATCCGTACTGGTATCGCGAGCCGTGATCATCAATACTGGCATCTGATAACCATGGGAACGTAAGCGTTGGCACAAATGAATCCCATCCAATTTTGGCAACATCATATCGAGCAAAATTAGGTCGTAATCGAGGGTATTCACTTGCACCCAAGCCGCCTCTCCATCGAAAACCGTATCAACGGCATACCGTTGTATCGCCAGGGCTTCAGCCAAAGCTTCAGCCAAATAAATATCATCTTCGACTAGAAGAATTCTCACCTATAGAAATACTATTTTCTTTTATGAATTTATCACGAGGTCGCCTCAAAATAAACTGGCTCAAGAGAACAGAGAGGGAATGACCTGGACATCAATTGGCTTAACGGAGTTAAGAATTGTAAAAAATATCAAGCGTTTGCCCCTGTTCTATGTAAAGGATTCCCTGTTCCCTGGAAGGATTTTAGGTATCCTAATCTAAATGGGGAACCGCTTATTTGAAGCTGTGATGCACTAGCTGCTGTTATTTCGGAGGAGAACTCAAATGCCAAAATCTATCGGTATCAAAGTTATTATCGGTGGTTATTGTCTGGCATTACTTATTTTTATAGGGGCTAGTGTCATGTCCTATAGCCACCTAACTCAACTGATGGAAGCTTCCCGATGGATGGACTATAGTGACAAGTTACAGGATTCTCTGCAAGATTTATTGTCTCAGCTCAACAGCGCCTCTGCGATCGCTCAACACCAGCCGTGGCTTTTGAAGCAGATCCCAGCGCAAGCACAACTGTTGTTACAAGAACAGTTAAGGGCTATAGTTACTCAGATCCAGAGAACCCAATTGAGTCTAATTCTGGGGGATAGTCTCAGCATCGCCATACTTATGGTGTTGGGCGGGTTGATCCTGAAGCAGCATTCTAGATTCAAAGCCGAGTTAGAGTTAAGTCGCGATCGCCCAACGTCCCAAACAACCTTAGAGCAAATGGCGCAACGAGAGCAACTCATCCTCAGTAGCGCTCAACGTATCCGCCAAACCCTAGATCTGGACACCATTCTCGAAACCACAGTAACCGAAGTCCGAGAATTTCTTGGCGTTGATCGAGTCTTAGTCTATCGGATTTGGTCTGATGGTACAGGAAGTACTGTAGCGGAATCGGTTAATCCGGGTATCACCCCAATTCTGGGACAAACGTTTCCGGCGGAAGTGTTTCCCGAACAGATGCATCAATTGTACTGTCAAGGACGGATTCGCACCGTAGTCAATCCAGAAACCGATGGAGTAACGCCCTGCTTAGTGGAATTCCTCCAGCAGTTAGGTGTCAAATCTAAACTCGTCGTACCCATTCTGCAACAAGAAAAGCTTTGGGGACTACTGATTGCTCATCACTGTTCTCAACCCAGACAATGGCAATCCTTAGAAATTGACTTACTGTATCAATTAGCCATCCAAGTTACCATCGCCATTCATCAAGCCCAACTCTATCAACAGCTTCAGACGGAATTAATTGAACGTCAATCCATTGAAGACCAACTGCGTCAAGCCCGTGATCAACTAGAAATCAGAGTTCAAGAACGGACGGCTGAACTGATGCAGATGAACGCAGATCTACAGACGCAAATTCATGAACGTCAGGAAGCAGAAGCCGCCTTAAGAATTAGCGAAGAACGATTTCGCGTAGCCTTGCATAACTCACCCATCACAGTATTTAATCAAGACAGAAATCTACGCTACACCTGGGTCTATAATCCGGCAAGTCGGATTAATACTGACTTACTCATCGGTAAACTAGAATCGGAAATGTTTACTCCAGAAAATGCCAAAAAGCTCATTCCGATTAAACATCGCGTTTTGACTACAGGAGTCGGTGAGCGCAAAGAAGTATCGATTATTGTAGATGGCAAGGTTCGCTACTATGATTTAACCGTAGAACCGTTACGAAACCACGCCAAAGACGTTATTGGCATTACCTGTGCCGCCACCAATATTACTGAAATTCGGATTCGGGAACAAGAACTGCGGGAAAGTGAACGGTTTATTCAACGCATTGCTCATGCGATGCCAACTGCTTTATATCTGTATGATCTAGTTGAAAAGCGAAATATTTACAGCAATCAACAAATCACTCAACTTATCGGCTACTCCCCAGAAGAAATCCAAGCCATGGCACCGACATTTCCGCAAAATCTGGTTCATCCCGATGATCAAGTCAAACTGATTACTACTATTCAACGATTGACCACAGCCAAAGAAGGAGAAATTATTGAGGCAGAGTATCGCATTCAACATAAATCCGGGGAATGGCGTTGGCTGTATAGTCGCGAGATGGTGTTCACTCGCACGGCTGATGGTTTACCCCAACAGATTCTCGGTACTGCCCAAGATATTACCGAACACAAGCAAGCAGAATTAATCCGTTTGGCACTTGCACAAGAGCAGGAACTCAGACAACTCCAGCTTAATTTCTTTTCTATGGCATCTCATGAATTTCGCACGCCATTGAGTACCATTTTAGCTAGTGTTCAATTACTGAAATATTACTATTCAGAAGAATTAAATAATAAAATTATTCGTAATATTGATCGCATCGAAAAAACGGCTAAAACAATGACACAGCTTTTGGGCGACATTTTAACAATTAGCCGAGCAGAAACTGGCAAATTAGAGTTTACTCCTCACCCCATCGATTTAGAAAAATTTTGCTGCCAGTTAGTTGAAGAGATGCAATTAAATGCTGGATCGGATTATTTGATTAACTTACTGAGTCAAAATGAATCTACTATTGTTTGCTTAGACGAGAAGTTATTACGTTCTATTTTAATCAACTTACTGTCTAATGCCATTAAATATTCTCCGGTAGGGGGTCAAATAGATTTAATCGTAACCTGTAGTCAATCTACAGTGACGTTTCAAGTCAAAGACCAAGGGATTGGGATTCCTGTAGAGGATCAGAAAAAATTGTTTAGTATATTTCATCGCGGTACGAATATTGGCAATATTCCCGGAACCGGATTAGGATTAGCTGTGGTCAAGAAATGCCTAGACATACAAGGGGGTACGATTTCAGTTAATAGTGAAGTAGGAGTAGGTACAACGATGACAATCATGATACCCTTGCATGACCAAAGTGCAGTATAACTTTTGAATAAGCCTTGATTTAGGGAAATGAATGATTTTGCCACCTATCTACACCCACAAACATTCTGTACGTCTAAGCCAATTCAGTCAATTTCCTTTATGGGGCATTCTTTTCCCTACTACAACCAAGTTCGACAAGCTCTTGCCAAAGCTCTTGCTGAATATCCTACACTTCCCTTAAGAAAAGCCCAGCGGCGCAATTTCCAGAGCGTTCATACTCCTGAGTATCTACGAAAACTTGGATTAAAAGCTCTTGAAAAGCCACTCGATGAGGTGAGTGCTGCCCTACCTAAATTGAGTATTGAGTGCGAAGGCTTGGAGTATGGTTTACCCGGATATCTCTATGGTTTAGGAGGCATGATGGAAGCAATTGATCAGATTAAAAAAGGAAACCTGAAACGTACCTATTGTTTCAGTATGGTCGGACATCATGCTTACAGTAATTTGGGACACGGTTATTGCCTTTTAAATCCTCTGGCTGCGGCAGCACGATACGCTCAGGTGCAAGGATTTGAGAAAGTTTTGATGATTGATTGGGATATTCATCATGGGGATGGTACTCAGTCAATTTTTAGCGATGATTCCAGCATTTATTGCATTAGCATTCACAGTGCTGTAGACCTTTATATGGCTAAAGCATCAGACTTAAACTATGGGACAACTACGGCGGCTGAAGCTGTTGGACACTGTAATATTCCTATCCTAAATACATCGTTTCCCGTTGAAGTTTTAGAGGAATTGGGACTAACGGGTAAGTTTTACAATGGACATGAAAGCATCGACATTTTCCAGCACTCTCTAGATTGCCTTCCATGGAAACCGGACTTGATTACTATTTTTTCGGGTTATGACTCACATCGGGATGATTGTGGTAAATGTTCAACAGGTTGGACGAATGCTGATTTCTGCAAACTCACTGAAATTGTATTAGATGCTGCTAGGAAATATAGGTGTCCAGTACTTTCTTCTCATGGAGGTGGCTACAGATTACCTGTCACCGTTGCAGCGGCTGTTGCTCATGTCAAGACTTTAGCAACATATACGTAGCCGGAAAACATTAAAATAAGTTGGGTTACTCTCCGAGAAGGCTTCGCCTACGTTCCTCAACCCAACCTACTTGTGTTGACTACAAATTACTCCTTACCAAGGACTTCCAATCATAGTAAATGCTGCCCAATAATAGGGATGTGAGAGAGACTGATCCCCTTGACCTTGTAATGTTGACGGTAAAGGAACAGGTTGTCCACTTCCCCGTAATTGTCCTCCTTCTAAGCGCACCTCACCATTCAGCATCGCTAACTGTGCTTGTCGTAAAGCTTCAGATTTAATTGGAGCGGTTTGTAACTTCCGATAAAACTCGGTCATCAATCCAGAAGTGCCTTCATCACTGACATACCACAAACTTGACAGCGCTGACTTAGCACCTGCTTGCACCGCTAATCCAGCAAACCCTAACTCCGCGTTTTCATCACCCACGGCTGTACGACAAGCCGACAGGATTAACAATTCAATTGGGGTGCGACGCTCATTCCAGCCTAATTCTCGCAGTTGGTTTAAACGCAGTAAATCATTCCACAAGAGAATATAGGAATTTTCTAAAGGACCCGGTTTGAATTCACCGTGGGTAGCTAAATGTACAATTGTGGCATCTTGGCTTTGGGATTTGAGCGTTTCTAGGGTAACTTTTTCATTCAGGAAAGTTTCTCCATCGCGAATACTTTCAATGGTTTGAAGCTCTAGGGGTACAGCAGGTAAAGGACTCAGATTCAGCTCTTTCGCCAGACTACTGGATTCAGCCACTCCCATCGCTAAAACGGGAGCATTTTGAATATTGTTATAGCTGGTGTCGGTAATACTGAGACTAGGCATTAACCCCACACTGTATTTTTCCACTAAAAAGTTTTGACCATCATGGAGAGCTGCCACAGGTAAGGAACGCAAACCACTATCCATAATGAACACCAGATTCTGAATGCCTTGCGCCTCTAACTCAGCTTCTAAGGGAGCGATTAACCATTCATACAGTTGTTGAGCGGGTTCTAAATAACTGGTCGTTCTCCGTTTAATGGGATTAGTGATTTCACGGCGTAATTTTGTCGCCGTTTGCACAATCGTTTCTTGGGTTACATCAGGGAGACTAACAATCTTTTTATCCTCAGCCGAAACCATTCTCAGTTCCAGGCGTCCGCCAACAAATGTGGTATACATAAATGCTGGTTTTACTCCCGTTTGTTTCTCAATTTGCGCCAGTATTTTAGGTGCATCAGCCGGATTGTTAACACTGGGTTTTGGTCCTAAATATCCCGAAAAGGCATCAGTGAGAACGCTGTCAAGCGTAGAAATTTCCAGGTCAGCATCAGCTACTTGACTAGTCATTGAAAGGTTAGGATAGAGACTTGTTAATGGCAGATTGTTTTGAGAGGGTATCCGAGAAATAATTTCAATGTTTTCTTGTCGAACAGGACGAGTGAAAGATTGAACGGGTAAGATTGTTCCGGTAAATCCATTGCCGTTTGTAATGGCACCTATTGTGCCATTTTGGGTCGCATTTCCAACCTCAAAGGGATCAAAGGCAGTACCACCACCATGTCGAATCACGATTGGATCACCACCTGTGGCAAGACTAGCTTGTAAGCCAGTTTGAGAAACGAATGTACCTGTTGCTCGAAAGTAACCATCCGTGGTGATGTTAATAGTAATTTCAGTTCCTTCTGTTTCTGTTGGACTCAATGAGATGGCTGCTGGATTTCTCGGCAAACCTTGAGCATTGATAAACGTCAGATCAATACCCGGAGCGTCTCTGAGGAATTCAGGTTGACCGTTATTGAGCGTGATTAAACCCGCGAAACCCCCAGTAGAACTGGAGTTAACCTCTGCAAGTGTAATTTGACCCAGGGTGGAAGCATCGATAGAACCTCCACCCAATGGACCCGATGAGTTTAAATTCTGTGTTGTAATATCTCCGGTTTCGCTGGTGAGCGCGATCGCTTTCCCTTTACCTGTTTCTGAAGATGTATCAATGTTACCCGTTGTAATATTATTTGAGGTTGTAACAGTTACTGTGTTTTCTTCTGTCTCTCCCTCTTCTGTCTCTCCTTTGGCGGTTAAATCACCACTTTGTATAGCTCCTGATTGACTGGTAAAGGTAATTGCGCCATTGGTTGAAGAGACATTGGCTGTAGTAATTCCGTCATTTGCCTGGAGGTTGACGCTTTCTCCTTCTATGTTTCCTGTGGTAATGTTACCCAAGTTAACGGTGAGGTTGACATCACCCTGAGTGGCGGTGAGTGTTCCTTGACTCGTATCAATTGAACCTGTTTGGCTATTGAGTGTGATGTCTTCCTCCGTAGCGGTGACACTAGCCGTGTTGATATCATTATTTGCCAGAATGTTCACCGTTGGCGCTTCCACATTCGCTGTCGTCACGCTGCCATCTAAAGCGGTTAAATCCACCACCCCTTCGGTTACTTCAATATCCCCTGTCGTCATATCACCCTGGTTAGCGGTGAGGTTGACATCACCCTGAGTGGCGGTAAGTGTGCCAAGACTTGTATCAATGGAACCTGTTTGGCTATTGAGGGTAATATTTTCCTCTGTGGCGGTGACACTAGCCGTGTTGATATCATTATTCGCTTGAATGTTAACTGTTGGCGCTTCTACATTCGCTGTCGTCACACTTCCCTGGGTGGCGGTTAGATTCACTTCTCCTTCGGTTACTTCAATATCCGCCGTCGTCATATCACCCTGGTTAGCGGTGAGGTTGACATCACCCTGAGTGGCGGTAAGTGTGCCAAGACTTGTATCAATGGAACCTGTTTGGCTATTGAGGGTAATATTTTCCTCTGTGGCGGTGACACTGGCGGTACTAATGTTCTCGGTTGCCTCTAGGTTGACTATTTCTGCCTCAAGGTTAGCATTGCTAAAGTCTATACTATCCGCCAAGATACTAATGCCTTTTGGAGCATCTTCTGGAAGTGTTTCTGGTGCAACAGTGGTAATTGCAAACGGTAAACTGGCGTCACCGTCTAAAACGGCTTTCACCTCTCCAGCACTTTCAATCGTCAGCGAACCCAAATCTGTTGTTTGCAATCCATTGTCAAAGTTTTGAGCGCCGACAGCACCACCAAACGTAACTGTTCCAGAGCCAGTGTTGATGTTCAAGTTAAACGGTGACGTAGAGGATTGATCGGGTATATTTTCCGTGGAGCTAGATACAGTAGCACCGAAGATGACATTACCTCCTGTAGCTCCTGGTGATTCTTCTGGAAATGTATCGAATGTGGTATCCGTAACCAGAATTACATCACCGGTAAATTCAATCGGACCCCCTCGGGTTTTGATAATACCCGCGACTCGGCTCTGTTTAGCATTAACAAATAAACTGTTAAAAATAGTCGTCGAAGTGCCGACAATATCCGCATTGATTGTGGTATTGTCACCAATCCGTAACTGTTTCAATGGAACATCCTGACCGATTTCCCCTTCAAAAGAAACATTACCTGTACCCGGTGCAACGGTAAGACTTTGCTTCTCATCCGTTTCTCCGTCAACATCACCCGTAAAGGTAATGTCACCGGCTCCCGCATCCGTTTTAACTTCCACCAGATCAGAATGTAGATGTACATTTTGACCGATAATAATATTCTGTCCATCTGTGGTGATTTCGACTTGAGGATTATTTGGGTTTCCTAGATAGACATCTGCACCATCAATTGTGATGGAAGCCTCATCGGTTCCGGTTAGATTGCCATCCACATTAATTATGCCGCCCTGAACTGGAGATTGAATCGTCACCGGATCTCGGAAACTGACACCCCCAGAGTCCATAACTATTGTGCCACTACCAGTATCCTTACCAATTGTGATCTGGCTAAAGCCGTCGGCTATCGCTGCCAAGTCTGTATCACTGATATCTAAAAGCCCTTGTCCACTAGCGGGTGAGCCTATATCAATCGACGCATTATCGGTTGTTGGTTTCAGGGAAATGGTTCCCTGATTCGGGGTACTAACTGAGTTTAATCCGCCATTAAAGTCAATTTCATCTGCGGTTAGGTTAATATCTTTTGTTACTGTAACCCGATTATTAAAGGTTACAGATGCCCCATTATTAACCGTCAAATCCTTTAAGGGTGTGCTATTACCTACAGCACCGTTAAACACTACTGTGCTATTCTCTGCCTCTACCGTTAACGATTGACTGTTTGCGGTTTTCCCATCCACAGGGCTGTTGAAATTAATCTCACCCTCTTTATTGGTAATGACAATATCTTCACCTACAGTGACTGGACTGTTGAGGTTTATCGTAGTATCGGCATCAGATGTGGTGATGTCGCCATTGAGTGTGATTCCGCTATTACCCTGGATAGCGAGATTGTTGATGTCGTTGCCATTGCCGATCGCATCTACTGTAACACTACCTGTACCTGCATCCAGAGTTAAGTCAGTAGCTGGATTAGTCCCCTGAATCGTACCGGTGTTAAACGCGATCGCACCATCGTTAGAGGTAAAGTTAGTTGTATTGTTGAGATTAAATGCTGTTCCTGCGGTGTAGTTCTGGTTCTGAGCGTTATAAGTTGTTCCTGTAAAATTAATAGCTTCTGTCGCATTGAGCGTTGCTGTGTCGGTAACACCTTCGCTTATACCCCCAATATTAGATAAGGTAATATCCCTTGCATTTAAGTTTAAGTTGCTTAGGGCTGTAGTGCCACCAATTGCTTGACCTACAGTGATCGCACCACTTCCAGCATTCAATGTCAGATTACGGGCACCATTAATCGATTGATTGATAGTAATATTGCCGTCATTATTGGCATTATCCGTATTAATAGTCGCGTTTGTCCCTAAAGTCACGGTTCCTGTTAGGGTAACGTTGTTGTTATCTACATCTGACGTTTCAATCGTATCATTTAGAGTAATCCCGTTATTGCCAGTTAAGTTAACAGAGCCAGCATTGATTACTCCAGTCGTCGATAGATTTGCTGCTGTAACTGTCAGTCCACCAGAAACTGAAGCCGAATTTAGATTAAGGGTATTGATGTCGTTGAGAGTTACATTATTACCCCGATTAACAACAACATTACTCAAGTCGTTATTGGTATTGTCAAGGGTGATATTGTTGCTATTTCCTGTTGCCAGAGTCGCTGTGCCGTTAACGGTTAGTGTATCAGTGGAGGAGTTTTGACTAATCCCACCTCCTTGACTATTTACATTTAGATCTCCATTAACAATGGTAGTTCCCAGAACAATATTTCCATTGCTGCTACTCAGAGTCAAGTTTTGTAGCGTAGAGTTAGAATTACTGAAACTAATGTCATTGGTGTCATTCAACGTCACATCGCGTGCGTTGTTGATAACTACTTCATTGAAGTCGTTGTTGGTATTGTTGAGATTAATATCCTGATTATTTCCTGCTGTCAGGGTAGCTGTACCATCAACTCTTAAAGAACCACTTGACGGCGACTGATTAATTGCAGCATTGCTAGTTAGGTTCAAGTTGCCGAAAATTGTAGCTGCTTTTATTTGAATATCATCGGCATTATTTAACTCTACATTTCTGGCTGTGGTGATAGCGACTTCATTAAATTGGTTGCTGGCATTATTAAGGATAATATCATTGCTATTTCCTGTTTGCAGAGTCACTGTACCATCAACTTTTATGCCAGTGTTTTGGGTAATGTTTCCTGTTGTCGCCGTAACGTTTAGATTATTAGGTAGGTTAACATTTCCATCAAAAACAGGATTAGCACCTTGCACTGTCAGGTTAAACGTTTCATTGTTAAGGTCAACAGCGTTAATAGTCACATCTCCGGTAACACTATTACTACCAATTGTGACTGTACCATTTGATTCTATGTTGGTTAAATCAGCAGAAGTCAGGTTAAAATTGCCAGAAGCACTATCACCAATACCAATCGTTGAGGTGGAGTCAGTTGGCACAAATGTGGCATTCCCAGCAGCAACTGTATCGTTGATATTCACATCAGTAGCGGTGACATTGAGAGTGCCGCCAACATCAGAAGTTCCCAGGTTCACCTGTTGATTACTGGTGATACTGGCGTTACCACCCGTGCCGTTGGTGTTGAGACTAATTGCCTCTGTTGCATTTAAACTATTCAGGGTAATCGTGCTATTGGCTTGGTTAGTCCTCAAGCTACTTGTACCGCCAACGGTGACGGTTCCACTTTGATTAATGTTACCTGCCGTCGCCGTGACATTCAGATTTCCACCCACGTTTGAGGTGTTGAGGTTTACTCCTTGAGCATTAGTAATTGTGGCGTTACCACCCGTGCCGTTGGTGTTGAGACTAATTGCCTCTGTTGCATTTAAATTATTCAGGGTAATCGTGCTATTGGCTTGGTTAGTCGTTAAGCTACTTGTACCGTCAACACGAAGCGGTCCACTCCCTGCTCCTTGGCTTATGTTACCTTGGGCAGTTACATCAAGGTTGCCCGTAATAGTAGAAGTGTTTAGCACAATATTATCTGCATCAGAGAGAAAGACATTATTAGCGTTGTCAACTGATACAAACAAGAAGTTATTGCCCGGATTATCCAAGTTGATATCACTTGCACCGGCGTTTAACGTGGTGGCTCCTCCGATATTCAACGTTGTGCCAGGAGCTTGCGTAATCCCACCCGTAGCATTAATTTCGATGTTACCGATTCCGGTTGAAACATTCTGATTCAATTCAACAGTGCCACCTGCATTCAAAATCGGGGAAAGGAAATCAGAATTAGCCGCATCGGGGGCGCTATCAAATATCTTCCCATCGATGATGATATTGTTTGCCGCATTCAAGACTAAGGTTCTCTTTCCCCTGCCGTTAAAATTTAAATCTGTAGCTAGAGTGATATTTCCCTCTTGGTCACCTCCTGTCCCTGTAGATATAGTGACATTACCGCTACTTAAGCCAGCCAAGAGGGTGTCAATATTGACTACTGAGTCACTAGCCGCCGCCGTAAAATTCAAATCAGGTGCGGTGCCACCAAGGGGAATGGTATTAGTCCCATCACTAATCGTGATATTGTAAGGGTCAATTAACCAGGTTCCCCCATCCCCAGCAGGTGCTGTGATATCGGGAGCAAAAGGAACATCTAAAAAGCCAGCACTACTGGTTTCGACAAAACCGCCATTACCCCAATTTGCCCCACCCCGAGCGCTAATATCCCCATAGGTACGAGTGGTCTGATCTGACCAAGCAATGATTCGCCCCCCTTTGCCTTCATCTAAAGCATCGGCGTTAATCCTTGTGTCTTCACTAATCAAAGTGACATCAGCATTGGGAATCGCTTCAAGTCCTTTTTCACCGCCGCCAATTCGTACAGTACCCCCACCATGACTTCCTGATGCGTCTAGATTGGCGGCAATTAGACCAACTTTATTGCCAATGACATTAATTTCACCTCCGGTTGAGGATGAGGGCGAGGGTGTACCGACGTTAGAAACATTAATTTCACCCGAAACAATAGCAACTCCTGTCTCTTGTGGTAAGGTTACTCCAGTATCTGCTAGTTGTACATCGCCAGATTCGTTAACCTCGACTCCTGTATCAACCTCTTCCCCTGAACCGGTTAATAATTCAGCTAAATCCCCAGGCTGAACTGGCAACAAGTCCCCCTCTGGAGTTCTAGGTGGTTCAACTTCCAGAGACAATAACCCCCCAGGTCGAGAAATTTTGACTAAATTGGAACCGGGAACGGCTGCAACGGTAATGCTTCCCCCAGGTGCGGTTAGATTCCCGGTGTTAACGACATTCCCAGCCAGTAGGGTTAGATTTTTTCCCTCTGATACCGCTAAATCCCCTGCATTAACGATACTTCCAGCTTCCGGTACATCAAAAGCAAATTGGTTGGGTGTCCCGACTAAGTTCTGATAATCATTCTCGCCAATGGCATTAAACCAAAGGTTATCGCCAAAACCAATAGCGTCGGCGGTGGTGACGGCAAAGTCACCAGGGACATTGAGTTGAGAAGAAGGACCCAAAATAATCCCAGCCGGATTCATTATATATAAGTTAGGATTGCCGCCTGTTACCTGAATTAACCCGTTAATCACAGAAGCGTCACCACCCACGACGCGACTGAGGATATTGTTTAAATCTGGATTGGCTAAAAAGTTGGCGACTTCTTCGGGATTTAAGCCAAACTGCTGGAAACTGTGGAAGAGGTTTTTGCCATCAGCAGACAGACTCCCACCGGAAATGTCGATGCGGTTTCCATCTGGTGTGACTATTGTCCCTGTACCATCGGCTGCTGGGGTAATCGGTTGCGCCAGAACTAGGACTTCAGAGGAGGTACCAAGGCTGAAAACCCAAAGCCAAAATCCGGTAACAGCGGCGGTTAAAAGATGTACTCTGTTCATGGCTGATTCATTAACCCAGCAGAGGTTGGGTTTCAAAGGGACGTTTAATAATGCTTGAGCATTCCAGATCTATATATTGGATCTAACACATCTACCAAGCTGCGATCGCACTCACTCTTTTTAGGCTAATAATCCCACCCTACTGACATGACACAAAAATAGATTGGGTTCTCTGGACGCAAGGATGGTGCCCTCACGAGGTCTTCCCGTTGGGTGTTACACCACTCACTACAGTCTGGCATGGGGCAATTCCCTTGGCTAGGCAACCTAACTCACAATACTCACAATACACATTGATGGCATGATCACTGACTTTAATCAGATTCAACCCGCTCGTCAAGTCTAATTGAAAAAGATTAATAATTCTCAAATTAGTCAAGCAGTGATGTAACTTTATATTTAGTAATGAATAGTAATCGTTAATTGAGTTCGTTCTGAAGGGGCTTTCAAAAGCGGATTGGGTATCAATCCCCCTTTTCAAGCCACACCCTGACAGTCTCACAAGTATCACCCGCCAACGAATTTGATCCGTCAGGATTCGCTATCATCCAGATCATGGCTCTTTATCTGAAGAGAGTTTAACTTGGGCTATTTATGTTATATTTCTTTACAGATAGACCCGGACTGTCGCTTATATCAATGTGGTTGTGTCTATAAAAAGCCGAAACCAGCTTGATCGGCGCTCAAGCGATCGCAAACCGAAGCAATGGGACACCATCATTGCTGAAAGCGTAACGATGGAATATAAATCCGGCAATCAGCGCTATCAAGTTCTCAAAGGGATTGACTGGCAAATTCAGCGCGGTAATATTCAAATCCTCATGGGACCATCAGGTTCGGGGAAAACGACGTTCCTCTCTATTCTGGCGGGACTACTGACCCCTTCATTGGGCAAGGTCTACCTACTGGGAGAAGAGATCACCAAAATGTCCAGCGCCAAGCTAGCCCGCTTTCGGCGAAACAATATTGGCTTTATTTTCCAGCATTTTAACCTGTTTCCGGCGCTAACGGCAGCCGAGAATATAGAAGTTGTGCTGAATATTAAAGGGATTCGCGGGACGAAGGCGCGATATCAAGCCCAGGAGTTGCTCGAACACGTTGGATTAGAGATGCACGCCAACCAACGCCCTGCTAACTTGTCGGGGGGACAGAAGCAACGAGTCGCGATCGCACGTTCCTTAGCCGGTCATCCTAAAATTATCATGGCAGATGAACCCACGGCAGCACTCGACTCAACCAGTGGACATCGGGTGATTGAATTATTGCGGCGGTTGGCAAAGGAGGAAGGGTGTACAGTACTGATGGTGACTCATGACCCTCGTATCCTGGATGTCGCTGACCGAGTAACCTATCTCGAAGATGGGATTGTGAAGACATCTGGCATAACTTGACGCACAATAGTCTTAAGGTGAATGGCACGCTCTAGTTAGCCCTGAACTAAAGTTCTGGCTTAAAGCTTAAACCCGTTTAAACGGGTTCAATGACTGATTGAGTTAATCTCCAGTCAGCCCTGAACTAAAGTACTCGAAGAGAAGCCGCTACTCTTCGAGAACGCTTCGCGAATGCGTCTACGGGCTTAAAGCTTAAACCCATTAAAACGGGTTCAATGACTGACCGAGTAAGCTCGATTTTATCTCCTAGCGTCCATGTTAGCGACATTTCACTTAAGGAGCGTGACATTAAATCACTCCTAGTTCGTAGTGGCGCTGTCTTCGCCCTAAACGCTCACATCGCTGACTACAACCCTTGAAACAGGTTAGTCCATTTTAATGGACTTAAGCGTTTAGCCAAGAACTTGACTTCTTGGCTGATGCTAACGCTGTACCCTTTGGCACATCCTACGTAAAATTTATGCAGTATCTGATTACAAGTGCGTTGCCCTATATCAATGGGATTAAACACCTGGGAAATTTAGTCGGTTCCATGCTTCCGGCTGATGTCTATAGCCGTTTCCTGCGACAGGAAGGCGAATCGGTTCTGTTTATATGTGCCACAGATGAACATGGTACACCAGCGGAATTAGCCGCATTAGAAGCCGGATTAGATGTCGCCACCTATTGTCAAAAACAACACGAACGGCAAGCCGAAATCTATCGCGGGTTTGGACTGTCTTTCGACTATTTTGGTCGCACATCCTCGCCAGATCACCATGAGTTAACCCAGTATTTCTATCAACGCCTCGATGAAAATGGCTTCATGGAGGAACGGGAAATTCGTCAGGTTTACTCTCATGAAGATAATCGTTTCTTACCCGACCGATATATTGTTGGCACTTGTCCCCATTGCGGATACGATCGCGCTAGAGGCGATCAGTGTGAAAATTGTACCTCAGTATTAGATCCCACGGATTTGATTGAACCTCGTTCGGCGGTTTCCGGGAGTACAAATCTAGAAGTCCGCACCACTAAACATTTATTCTTGAAGCTGACTACCCTGAGTGACGAAGTACGTGCCTGGGTGGATAATCAGCAAGAATGGACAACTCTGACTAAATCCATTGCCCTAAAATGGTTAAATGAAGGATTACAAGACCGTTGTATTACCCGTGATTTAAATTGGGGTGTGCCTGTACCCCGTCCGGGATTTGAGGGTAAAGTCTTTTATGTCTGGTTTGATGCGCCCATTGGCTATATTTCTGCTACGAAAGGGTGGGCAAATCAACAATCTGAACCGGATGATTGGAAGCCGTGGTGGTATGATAGCCAAGATATTCGCCATGTTCAATTCATGGCAAAAGATAATTTGCCTTTCCATACAATTATGTGGCCCGCGATGATTCTGGGAACGCGGGAACCTTGGACAATGGCGGATGATATTAAGGGCTTCAATTGGCTAACCTATTATGGTGGGAAATTCTCCACCAGTTCTAAACGTGGCATCTTTTCGGATCAAGCCTTAGAGATTGTACCTGCTGATTACTGGCGCTATGCGTTAATTGCCATGGCACCGGAATCGGCTGATTCAGCGTTTACCTGGGAGTTATTTCAAATTAAGATAAATAAGGATTTGGCAGACAATTTGGGTAACTTTGTCAACCGAATACTCAAATTTGCCAATAGTCGATTTAAAGGAGTGATTCCAGAAGGAGGAACGCCGGGAGAAGCAGAACAACGGTTGCAGGAAAGTTGTGAAAGTTTGATAGCGAAACTGAGTAATTGCCTGCAAAACTTGGAGTTTCGCAAAGCCGCCGAAACCTTATGTGCGCTGTGGACAGTGGGGAATCAGTATATCGACGAACGCGCACCCTGGGCGCTGTTTAAGCAAAATAAAGAAGAAGCGGCGTTGGTGATTCGCACCTGTATTAATCTGATTCGGTTGTATGCGATCGCGTCGAGTCCATTTATTCCGTTTACGGCGGAGAAAATCTTCGATGCGTTGCAGTTATCAGACACAGAGAGAAAGCAAAGGTTAACTCAGGCGGTGGATTTTAATGCCTTGGCAGCGGGTCGTTCTTTTGATGTTCCGCCTCCTCTATTTCGCAAGTTAGAGGATACAGAAATAGCCGAATTGCGCCAACAATTTGGAGGCGAATAATTCAGGGTGAGACGTGTAATCGCACGTCTGGGATATGGGGAAGCCGAGACACTCGTATCAATCTCCTTCCCCAGTTCTACCTGCCTTGAATGGCTAGAAACGAGCAGATATAGCGGTACTAAGAGGGGATTTTACCTGCACCGGAAGCCAATCACGCGGTTAAAGGGGCAATTGATGAAGCCTTACGTTGTAAGGAAGAAGGGATTAGTCGCACGATTTTATTTAATTTATGTGGTCATGGTCATTTTGATATGCAATCCTATATTGATTATCACGCGGGACGATTGCAGGATAGCGAGTATAGTGAAGCAGAAATTGCTATGGCGTTAGCGGGGTTACCTGTTGTTTCTTAGGAAGTACTGATGATGAATCGAAACCTAACACCACCGAATCTTGAGGAAGCGGAACAACTATTCAATGATTTACTTGAGGAGGTAAGTTCAAAAGAGGCGAACTTAGCCGGAGGAGAGGCGCAAGATGGGGCGCGAGGC
Source organism: Coleofasciculus sp. B1-GNL1-01 (assembly GCF_040220235.1). NCBI lineage: Bacteria > Bacillati > Cyanobacteriota > Cyanophyceae > Coleofasciculales > Coleofasciculaceae > Coleofasciculus > Coleofasciculus sp. B1-GNL1-01. The sequence goes on along the minus strand of NZ_JAVJTO010000097.1, from coordinate 9,481 downwards.
AAAACCGCGATTCAACGCCTTAAAGAAACCCGTGTAACCTTTGGTGATCCGCGCAGTCGCTTAATCCCACTGACTGCACAGGGGTTTGCAGCCCAAGGGATTGAATTAGATTACGAAGTTCGGCAATTAATGCATCAGTTTGACTTCTATTCAATGGTTATTAGCGTTGACCCTCGCCCCCAACCTAGTGTGGAGATTTCTGGGTTGGAATGTCATCTTAGCTTTGGTTCTCAAGGAAATCAAGCGCCGATTGTGCATCGGATTATTCCTGGGGCAAAATGGCAGCCGATTCTCAATATTGGCGTGGAGATGAATCTGGGTTTAGATGCTAATCTGGATGTCAGCGCTGGGGTGAATGCGGCTGAACTTGCTAAGGTTGAACGCCTTCCCGATTATAATCGGCTGAAAGCGAATGTGGAGAGTAAAGATAATCTGAAATTATTTACGGTTTTGGATGGGTTGACTTATCAACTGGGGAAGTTTGATATTATTGCCCAAGGGGATGATAATTCGGAATGTTACTGGCGGATTGAGAAGCCGAAACTTCAGGATCAGGCGACGGTAAAGTTTGGGATTATTTTTAAGGTTCCTAAAGGTTGGGACTCGATTGAGTTAACTGGGCAGGTTTGGATTGAACCGGAGATGGATTGGCTGAATGGGGAATTAAGTCATGTAATCAAAGCCCTTCCTGGTCATTTAAAAGATGTATTTGGCAGTAAGGCGAGGGCGGCTAAACAGTTTGCGGTGGGTCAAAAAGAAGCCTGGATTGGTGAGAACAAGATTATACTGCCTCATGGATAAAGCTGAGTCTATTTATCAGATTTGTGTCCCGAATGAAACGTCGGTTAGGGTGAAATTATGGAGTCCAGAGTTTCAAGTTCTGAATGAAGCGACGGGAAGGTTGCGGCTGGATAGGATAAATCAGCGTGTTCAAGATTGTCTTACTGATTCGTCTCGGTTAACGGGGGAGTCAATTCAACGAGTTGGTGAGGCGTTATTTGAGGCGTTATTTGATACTCAACTCCGGGATAATTTTTGGCAAATCTATCAAGAGATTGTTCTACAAAAGGAGAAACAATTACAGGTTAGTCTAGAGATTAATGAAACGGCAATGCCGGAATTAATGGCGTATCCCTGGGAGTTGTTGCGTTTTCCCCAACGGTATCAACTGGGAGAAATTCTATTGGCGACTGATCCGAATTTGAGTTTGGTTCGGAGTCGGTATAACGTCATAAGAGAAGATAAACCAGTGATTCAGGTAGGGGCAAATGAATCTCTAAAAATCGCTTTAGTTGTGGCTAGACCGACTGCCGATCCTCAGTTGAGTCAGGTTGACTATCAGGAGGTTCAAGGTTATTTAACTGGGCTTGCTAATCAACCGGACAAGATTCAACTTTTACCCGCGATTAATCCAGCGACATCGCGAAAAGTTGCTGAACAATTAAGTAATGGCAAACCGGATATCTTTCACTTTATTGGTCATGGTCAATTAATTTCAGAACATGGCAAGGATGTTGGGCAAGTAGCATTGGTGCGAGATTCGGGGGAACCGGATTGGAAAACGGCTGATTTTTTTAGTCGATTATTTACTCAGCATCGTCCTAAAATTGTTATTTTACAAGCTTGTGAAACGGGAAAATCATCAGAGACGGATGGGTTTAGTAGCGTGGCGTCTCGTCTGATGCTGCAAGGGATTCCTGTGGTTATCGCGATGCAGTATCAAGTGTCTAATCAGACGGTTAGTAGTTTTGTCAAGGATTTTTATGGGGAAATTGTCAAGGGGAAGTCTGTGAATGCTGCTGTACAGCAGGCGCGGTTTAATATTGCTCTGGATAATGGTTATGAACAGCTAGATTTTGCGATTCCGGTGATTTATATGAATGCGGCGGTTGGGTTTTTGTGGGAAAACAAGGGGTTAGGAGAGGGTGAACAAAAGAGTGTGGTTTTAGTTAAGTTGACGGATGAACTGAGGAAGAGGTTGCGGGATGAAATTGAAACGGTGTTGAGTGAAGATCAGGTTAAAAGTATTTTCCTGGAAAATGAAGGGACGTTTGGCAGGAATTTTTATAATCAGATTCCTGGCGGTGATTATCGAACGCGAGTGATTCGCTTAATTCGAGAGTTGGAGAATCGAGGTTATCTGTCAGCATTTATCGCTGTTGTTAGAGAAGAGTATCAGGATTTTTCACGGGATTTTCTCGGTTAAATTGGGTGCAGGTAAGCTGTCATGGGTGTTAAATTAAGTAATAACCCCCTCTCCCCCAACCCCTCTCCCACCAGGGGAGAGGGGAGAAAGAAACTCCTATAATTGGAGCAAGAAGCCCCTATAATTGGAGGAATAAAATTCTATAATTGGAGGAATAATCCCCTATAATTGGAGAAAGAAGCCCCTACAATGTAGGGTGCGTTAGCGCCGCGTAACGCACCTTTGTTAATATATCTGACTTTTCACGGCATATAATGATTTTGACCGAACGTCTTTGCTAGTCAGGTATGGTATGTAAAGGTGTAGGGGCGGGTTTCACTATTATCTCTTCGGTTGCACCCAGATGCGACTAAACTCGCCCCGATACGCAGGTTTTTTGATTTCTCATGAAAAGTTAGAAGCCTCTATAATGTAGGGTGCGTTAGCGCTGCGTAACGCACCTTTGTTAATATATGAGGTAATGCTGCTTAAAGTTGTAGGTTGGGTTTCGACTTCGCTCAACCCAACGGGATCTAGGGATAAGGTTCCCTTACTACGAGCGCTCTTTGTTAATATATAAGGTAATGCTGCCTAGTTTCGATTGAGAGTGATGTTGATATCTTGAATATGAGTCTAACTGATCAGCAAAAGCAAAAACTTCGCCAAGATATTGAAGGTGTACTGAGTGAAGATCAGGTGAAAAGTATTTTCCTGGAAAATGAAGGGACTTTTGGCAAGAATTTTTACAATCAACTTCCAGGTGATGACTACCGAACTAGGCTGATTTACGCCATTAAAGAATTAGAGAACAGAGGGGTTTTCCAAGATTTTGTTAGACAAGTTGGTCAAGAGTATCCCATAGTTAAAGCGAATTTCACTATTTATGAGCAACTGTCAGCCCTCATTTTTATTCTTCAAGACATGACTCGTGGGAAGAAAGTTGAGCAATTTTTTGACGTTCATACGGTGGAAGAGTTAGAGGGAAATTTGTTAGGGATAATTGAAGGCGATCGCCTATTTTTCAATTGTCTTAATAATCCAGAAGATATGGCTTTATCTACTACCTGTCCTAGCTTAACCGATTTTGTCGAATCCTCTGTGATTAATCTGTTAACTTACCCAAATATCCCGCCTGATCTAAAAGATAAGTTAAAACGGTGGATTCAGTATAACTATCCAACCCTTGATTCTCCAACTGAACAGCCATCCAATTCTATTCTCCACAGCTATCTATTAATCTTGGTTTATCCGCTGCTGGGTAAAACCCGAACCAAGAAGAAAACCTTTAACATCCAAGCTGAGTTTATCGAGGATTTCCCTAACACCCAAAATCAACCCATTGATTTAAATCCAGAGGACATGAAAACTGAGGGATATTTCGAGAAAGAGATTCCTGATGTGATTTATAAGTTTATTCAACAAGTTAAAGACAACTACTTACACGCAAAAGTTTTACAGAATCAGCCATACAATTTGAAGATTGAATTATTTCTGCCCACCGAACTCCTCAGTAAGCGATTTGAATTCAAGCCTCCTCAAGTTTGGAAGAAAGATGATATCGCCCTCTGTGAGAAATATTCGGTGATGTTACGCTCGTTAAATCGATTGTTAAAACCCGATTGGCAGAATGCTTGTCTGATTAAATGGCAAAAAATGACACAACTCAACCCCAAGGATATCTGTGATTTTGCTCAGGATCGAAACTTGTCCAGTTTATTATCCAGTGCTTTAAAAAAGAAACAATTGGCATTAGAACTAGAACGATTTATCATTGTTAAACTGTGTTGTGACTTACCTCCTCGTAAAACTCAGGTATTTTTTGAGCTTTTATTAGCAAAGGGAATTCCGTTGTGTTTCTGGTTGAAAAATCAAGACCTTTGTCAGTCTGCTATAGACCGCTTGAATACATTAACTACAGCCGACTCTTTCTCTGATTTAGAGACGTTATCGGACAGAATCCTAGACATTCGTAAGCAAGACTTGGCACAACCGAATCGAGAGACACTTTTGGGGTATAATTTATCCGTTCTCTGCGATAATACTGAGCGCAAGCCAGTTAATTTACCCAAGTTTAATCAATTGGCAAGCTATAGCGCTACGCGCTAGGGAATAGGGAATGGGGAATGGGCAATAGTGAAGACAAAAGCTTACCTAAAAAGCGATTGACCCTTCGACTTCGCTCAGGGTCAAGCGATTTTAGTTTTTCTTTTATGTCCTAACCTTAATGCGTAGTGCTATAAATAGATCACAGGAGGGTAGTGTGACATCAACAACGCATCCGAATGATTGGTATTTTTTTTATGGCGATGGACAAGAACATGGCTTTAAAATTGCCAATTTGCCACCGCCTCCTCCCTGGCGGCGATTTCGAGAAATTGACGATTCAGCCGAACTTAAAGATATCGAACAACGTTGGCAAGCGGTGCAACAATTAGCAGATGCTGAGGAAAATAAACAAGGGAAAGAAAAAGGTAGAAAATTTAGGCTGCATTCCCCTAAACCAGAGGATGAATCGATTGATAATGAAGGGGAAGATGAGACAAGTAAACCGCCGAGGGTGAATGTAGCAGATGCGGTGAATGCGGCGTTGTATTTACGGCGTCCCCTCTTGGTAACCGGAAATCCGGGTTCGGGAAAAACCTCTTTAGCTTATGCTATTGCCCATGAACTTAAATTGGGACCCGTCTTAACTTGGCTGATTACCACCCGTTCTACCTTACAAGATGGACTCTATCGGTATGACGCGATCGCACGACTCCAAGATTCCCAGCTTAACAAAGGTAAATCGCCGGATATTGGTCAGTATATTACCTTGGGTCCGGTGGGAACCGCTTTTTTACCCTCTCAGTATCCCAGAGTGTTATTGATTGATGAAATTGATAAAAGTGACATTAACTTACCCAACGAACTGTTGCACCTATTTGAAGAAGGAAACTATGAGATTCCGGAATTAGTCCGTTGGGCGGATAAGTCGCCAACTCAGACGGACAATAGTAACTCTAAACCTGTACAAGTGCGAACTGAAGATGCGGGAATTAAAGCCTCGATTCGGCGGGGGAGAGTCCATTGTTCAAGCTTTCCGATTATTATTATGACCAGTAACGCTGAACGAGAGTTTCCCCCGGCTTTTGTGCGTCGCTGTCTGCGGGTGAGAATGCCTGATCCGGATACAGCCGCTTTAAAAACGATTATTGCGGCTCATTTCCAAGAGGAAACGGATGAGGCGAATTGGGAAAGGGTGAAACAGACAACTGAGTCATTGATTAAAGCGTTTTTGGACAAGGATGAACAGGATCGGGCGACGGATCAATTGCTTAATACGATTTATATTAGAAATAATTTGAGTCCGGAAGCGTTTACGGAGGAGTTACAGGAATTGTTGTTGAATAGTTTGTCAGCGATTGATGAATTGTGATACTCATTGGTCATTGGTCATTGGTCATTTGGATCAAGATTGTAGGTTGGGTTGACGACAGGAAACCCAACAGGATATAGGGCTAAATTTCCCTTACTACAAGCCCTTGATGAGTCAGTGTTTTTCTTCACTATTGCCCATTGCCTATTGCCCATTGCCTATTGCCTATTACCTATTGCCCATTGCCTATTGCCCATTGCCTATTACCTATTGCCCATTGCCTATTGCCCATTGCCCATTGCCTATTGCCCATTGCCCATTGCCTAGCGCGTAGCGCTATATGTAATGGTGCGTTACGCTTCGCTAACGCACCCTACAATTTTGTTATTGCCTGTTGCTTTCTAATGAATGATGTCCCAGAAATTTGACCGATTAATCGCCCTATTAGAACAGGATTTAAACCTCACCGGGACAGAAATTGCCGAAATTCTCTGGCTGGCGGCACAACGCCGGAATTCCGCTTCAACTCAACCTCCAACTCCGGCTTCTACCCACGAACCCACCTCAGCCGAACCGCCTATTGTCGATTCAACCGTATCCTCTACACCATCATCCACCACAATACCCGAATCCTCTCTTCCGACTATCCCCTCCCGAAACCAACCTGCTGTAGGAGTCTACGCCAAAACCACTTCTCGTCACGATTCCTTAGAGATTGCCCTTCCTGATGTCGCGGCTATTCCTCACCCCCTAAAACTGGCACGGGCATTTAGCCCTTTGATGCAGCGTATTTCCTCTAGGGAAACCACGATTTTAGATGAAGTCGCCACGGTGGAATCGACTGCCGAATTAAATGGTATTGTAAGTCCTGTTCTCAAGCCCTTTCAAGAACTGAGATTCGATTTAGAGTTGGTGATTGATCAAAGCGACTCGATGATTTTCTGGCGACAGACAACTCAGGAATTCCAACAACTCTGTAAGCACTATGGCATTTTTCGTCATGTCCGCACCTGGGGAATGGTAACCGATGAACAGGGAGAGATTCGCCTGAACAAAGGAATCGGTAAATATGCGTTGTCTCACCGTCTCTACCGTCCCCAAATGCTCATTGATCCCAGTGGTCATCGGTTAATTTTAGTGGTTAGTGATTGCGTTGGCGAGAAGTGGCGCAATGGTAAAGCCGTCTCAATTCTAGACACCTGGGGAAAACAGAATGTTGTCGCTATTGTCCAGATGTTACCCACTCGGATGTGGTGGCGAACGGGATTGAGTGGGGGGACAATGGTACAACTCGATAGTCGGTGTCAAGCGGCTGTGGCGAATCGAAATCTGGCAATTACGGAACTTGTATTTGGCGAGGATTTTGAGGGGGAACAGGGCGTTAAAGTGCCTGTATTGAGTTTAGAACCTGACCTGGCTCAAACCTGGAGTGAAATGGTGGTGGGGAAGGGAACGGTTGGGGCGACTGGATTTGTGTTTCCGCTAGCATCTGAGCAGAATTCAACGCCTTCTCAACCGCAGGAGAGAGGTTTCCCAGAACGGTATTATGACTTCCGCTTATCTTCCTCCCCCATGGCGCGAGAGTTGGCGAGTTTGCTGGCGGCTGCACCTGTGGTGAATTTACCGATTGTGCGCTTAATTCGACGCACGCTACTGCGGGAACTTCAACCGGTTCATGTTGCGGAAGTGTTTCTGGGGGGACTCTTACACCCCCAAGGTTTAATTACGCCAGAGACGAACCCGGATGAGATTCAGTATCGGTTTATTGGGGATGCATCAAGGGATGAGTCGGAGACAATCCGCAGTCTGTTTCTGAAGGATTCTCCCACAGCGAAGTCTGTGCAGATTGTTACGGTGATTTCTGGCTATTTTGCCCAACGACTGGGTAAAAATCTCAAGCAGTTTTATGGATTGTTGAAGCAGCCAGACGCTTTAAAACAGGTGCAAAGGGAAACGGTTAAGGAGTTTGAGCCAGAGCATTTTGCTGAGATTACTACCCATATTTTGAAACAATTGGGGGGAGCTTATGTGCGTTTAGCCGAGGAAATTGAAGCGGGATGGCAAGGTGAATCGGTGGAGGCGACGCCGAGAGTCACCCAACAACAGTCACAGTCGTCTTCTGCTGGGTTTCCATCACTGGATACTAGCGAACTTGAAGTATTCTCCTTTGAAACAGTTTTTGTTAACCGCAAGGGTGAGATTAGTAGACGGGAAACTCGCACGGCGCGATATTTTAGGGAAAAACTTCCTTTAACATGGGATGAATGTCTAAAACTATTCGCTGATGATTGGGATGAATGTCTAAAACGAGTCGCTGATGCTCATAATCTGTTTGAAGAAGATGAGCGACAAGCTTTCCTGGTTCGGTTTAATGCGCGAAATTTGCCACGTTCTGATAGTCAGGTAGCGCAGGATTTGAATATTAGTGAAGTGACGCTGCAACGGCGACTGGGAAAGGGAGTGTACACTCATTTAGTCACCAGTTGTCCTCAGCTTAATACTGATAAAAAGGGTAAATTTAAGATTGTCAGAGATTGGTTAAAAAAGGGGTATGTTCTCTATCAAACAATTACTCTAGATATGGTCGCCATCCCTGGCGGCACGTTTCTGATGGGTTCGCCAGCAGGAGAAGGAAGTGACGAGGAACACCCCCAACACGAAGTCACCGTTCCATCCTTCTTTATGAGCAAAACGCCGATTACTCAGGCACAATGGCGTATAATCTCGTCTCGTACAGATTTGAAGGTAAACCGTGACCTTGACCCTGAGCCTGCTCGTTTCAAGGATGATCCTGATCCCCAAACCTTACCCAACTACGTGTCTAGTGAGACAGTTCCCACCCGATGGGATAGACCCGTTGAGACAGTCTCCTGGTATGATGCAGTAGAATTTTGCGCCCGACTCTCCCAACTCACTGGACGGGAATATAGACTGCCTTCTGAAGCCGAATGGGAATATGCTTGTCGAGCCATTCTCCCTGACTCTTCATCTATCCGTGAATCAAGCCAAAATACCACCTATCCTGCCTTTCACTTTGGCGAAACCCTAACGGATCAATTAGCTAATTACAGAGCCAGTTCTACCTATGCTGATGAACCTAAAGGACTATACCGAGAACAAACCACACCTGTGGGCAGTTTTCCTCCCAACGCCTTTGGTTTGTACGATATGCATGGGAATGTCTGGGAATGGTGTTTAGATGACTGGCACGACAACTATGAAGGTGCGCCAACCAATGGCAGCGCATGGCTAGATAAAAAAGATTCTCAACAAGAGACAAGCAAGGTAAATGCAGATGAAAAATTAAGGGGTTCAGGTGATTTTACCCTTGAAAACACTGATGATAATAATTATCAATTATACAAGGTTCTGCGCGGCGGTTCCTGGGGCATCATCCCGAATCTCTGCCGTGTGGCGTACCGCAACGACGGCATCCCCGGCATCCTCCACAACCTCCTCAACGGGTTTCGGGTAGTGTGCGTTTCCGGCAGGACTTTGTGAGAAGGCAGGGGGCAGAGGGCAGAAGGTAGAGGGTGGGAAGGAAAATCAAGACTTTAACTTTTGAATAGTAGAGACTAAAATTCCCTGCATTCTATCCACTTCTTCTAAAACAGGATCAAAGAATTCAGGCGCAGCTAATTTTACCTCTTTGGCGATAATTAACTGCGTGTCTAGCAGAAAGATAAGGTGTAGGGTATTTCAGGATAAAATTGGGATGATAGAGAGCGTTTGAGCGAGAGGTGGGGACAGGGCGGGTTTTGTAGAAAAGTTATGAGTGGGTCGGTTGAGTTTGTCCCTAAACCCGCCCCTACATTAGATTTTTCTCTCAATATCCGATAGATAGATTAACCGGAAATCAGACCGGAAAACCTATTTGATTTCAAAGCGCGATCGCACCCAAAAGGTGTAGGGGCTTTCTTTAGGAATTAAATGAACTAACC